>JABDLW010000287.1 GCA_013001805.1 Saprospiraceae bacterium
AATATAGATTCGCGGATCTCATTGTTAAAATCCGAATCACCGAATCAGCAGATCACCTGCTTACCTAATCACCCAATCACCTGGTTACCTAATGACCTGGTTACCCAATCACCTAATTACCAATCACCTAATCCTCGATATCCAGGGCAGCCTCGATTCTCTTAACGCAATCTTGATAATGGAATTTGGTCATGCTGTCGCTAGTGCGCCGGCTTTGTTTCTTCAAATCATCATGCAGTTCGGTCAGCGTGCCCATTGCCAATGAGCGGATATCGGTGAGCACCGGATCAACAGATGAGGTAGTGCGGGTATAAGTGCTAATAACCCCGTTGCCGGCATCGCCTGGCTGCAATAATTCGAAGATTTTTTCAAGGTGTACCTTCTGCAAGTTACGCCGGTAGAGGTTAACATTTGCGCCAGTTTCTAATTCCAACCAAATACCATTTTGCATGTCGGAAAAGAATTCCTGCAGACCATATGCAGATATGTAAGCGGCTTTTGAGTCAATTAGACGTTGCAGACGGTCGGTACGATATAGGTTGTCAATGGTTGCTTTTTGTAGATCGGCAATTCTTTTTACACCATTTTCTGCTTTTAATTTATTGGTGATGTCTTTATCTGCCAGCCAAAGTGGTGGTTGAAACAAATGTTTTTGTAAGAAAGAAACTGCACTGCGTTGCATCTCTTTTGGTGCAGGTTCGAAGACGGGGCCATCCTGATCGTACGTTTTCGGTGTATCAAAAATGCCGCCTACCCATTTGGTCACGTGTCCGATATATCTTCTAAATTGACCAAAAACATTATCATAAATCTCCTCAGCCCGATCAAAATCTTTGGCTTCTTCCTGAGACCATGTGATCGCATTGGGCAGGATGCGCTTCAGGTTTTTTATGCCATATTCTGAGGCCAACATTGAATTGTCTCCCAGGTCTTCTGACTGGGCGCGGGGATCAAATGTGCTGCGCTCAGTGAGGAAATGTAAAGCCGGATTATTTGCGGCCTTTTCCAGGTACCATTGATTTAGAATCACCTGGTCCTCCTGCGGTGTCGAGGTATTGTAAATCGGCTTGTAGTTCCATTCAATCGCCCAGCGATCATAGGCACCGACACGTCCGATTAAATCTGTCACGCTGTCTTCCGGCTGAGCGACATAATTAAAACGTGCATAGTCCATAATCGAAGAAGTGTGTCCGTTTTCCTGTAACCATTCCTGATCACGTAATTTTTCCACCGGCGTAGCATGACTGGCACCAAAATTATGACGAAGCCCCAACGTATGTCCCACTTCGTGCGCGGAAACAAACCGAACCAATTCGCCCATCAGGGCATCATCAAAAGTATTTGCCCGGGCTCTGGGGTCAACTGCAGCAGTCTGAGTCGTATACCAATTCTTCACCAAGCGCATCACATCGTGATACCAGCCTATATGACTTTCCAGGATTTCACCACTGCGCGGGTCATGTACGTTCGGTCCGTAAGCATTTTGAATATTGGATGCAAAGTAGCGTATCACCGAAAAACGGGCATCTTCCAAACTCATAGTTGTATCGCCTTCCGGCCAATCTTTTGCCTGGATTGCATTTTTCCATCCCGCCTGCTCAAAGGCCGGTTGCCAATCTTCTACACCCAGCTTTAAATACGATCTCCATTTGAGTGGAGTAGCTGGGTCAATGTAATATATAATCGGTTTTTTGGGTTCGATTAATTCGCCCTGTTGTTGCCTCCTGGCATCAGCCTCATTTTTGGCTTCCAATCTCCAGCGGACAGTAAATACCTGCTGTTCACTGCGATGTTGATCATCATCATACACAGTATAACTACTGGCAAATATTCCGACTCTCTGATCAAAGAATCTGCGCGTAAAGGGCTCCTTGGGCAGTAGAATCATGGAAGTATTTAACTCAAACGTCAGAACACCTGCACTGATACCAGGGGTTAAATCAATCGTACGATCCCGGCTAGCAGCATCCGGACTTAAGGATGGTGGTGAGACAGCGTAGGTTTTTACAGTGCGTACTTCTACATTGATCGGATAGGCATGTATACTTTCAATGTAAGAGCGATCCGACTCCAATTTCTGCAATTTATACCGTTGCTTAAAATATGGAGTTATCGTGAATGCCTGATTTGATTCTTCAAAGAAATTCGTAACATCGACCAAAACGGAAGTATCCAAACGGGTGGCTTTAATGGGAAAGGCAGCCACAATTGGATGGTTGTTGGAATTAATGACGGCTGTATGAATAGGTTGTGTTGTATCGCTACTGACATTAATGTAGTTGATTAACCGGATGAAAATGTCTTTATTTGGGCCCTTTTCAAAACGAATGATTTGGCGATTGGAAAGTTCACCCCCATAGCCTGCTCCGGTGGGTGTTTTCGCGATGCGGGTGATGGCCATAATATCCCGCCCCAGGATAGAATCGGGTATTTCAAAATAGTATTTATCTGCTGATTGATGGACAGCCAGCATGCCGTACATGCTCAACGTACTGTCATTGATAAAATCTGCAAAAGTCTTTTCTTTCTTGTCCTTTTCATCAGTCTTGGTGCTATTGGACGTTTCTTCCCTGGTGGTGTCCGGTTGTTCCTGAGCTGCGATTCGGGAAGGAAGGAAAAAAAATAGGAAGGTAAGCATAACGAAGTTGACCACTTTCATAGCGCTTAGATTTTCTGCAAAGAAAACAAAATCTTTGGTAGGAATCCATGAATTAACAACGCAATCACATACTAAAAGTAGTGAGTTAATGTCTGTCGGTTCGGTTTTGTTAAGTCATCATTCAGAGTGACTCCAGTCATTAAGTTTTAATGAGCTTGCAATTATGTTTGTACCTACTATGACTGCATAAAAGGAAATGGTTTGCAAGATATCGGAAGCTGGAGGTGGTCATATTAATATCGTAAAATGAATGATCTGGATAATCTAATTACAGAATTCCGAAACATGGAATCTAGTAGTCTGATCCTGCAGTTTTTTCAATTTGTAGTGATCAGTGCATTGATTCTTTTCCTGGCCTGGCTCATTCGACGCTGGATTAATAAAGTTGTGAAAGATAATACCAACCGGTATAACGCCCGGAAATTTAGTGTATTCTTAAGCTACTTTTTAATCATTATTCTGGCTATTGTGGCCTTCTCCGGAAAAGTTCAATATTTCGGAATTACTATCGGACTGTTGAGTGCTGGTCTGGCCTTTGCCCTGCAGGAGGTGGTCCTAAGTGTAGCTGGTTGGCTGGCTATTTTAAGTTCAAACTTATACAAACCAGGTGATCGCATAGAAATAAACGGCATTAAGGGTGATGTCATTGATATTGGGGTTACCAGGACAACGTTGATGGAGATCGGTGAGTGGGTGAAAAGTGATAATTACAGCGGTCGCATTGTCCAGATTAGTAATGCTTTTGTCTTTAAAGGTGCGGTGCATAATTATTCCAGTGATTTTCCTTTTGTTTGGGATGAGATAGATATCCCGGTGAAATACGGGTCAGATTTATTTTTAGCAAAGGAAACGATACGAAAAAGTGCGTCGGAAATTTTAGCCGGTTATGCCAATTTTGCCGGGGACCAGTGGAAACATATGGTCAATAAATATTTGATAGAAGATGCCATTGTCAAACCGACTCTAACGCTGAAATTGACTGACAACTGGATTGAATACAATTTGCGTTATGTAGTGGACTATAGAAGACGCAGAGTAGTAAAGGATCAATTATATGAAGCCATCGCTGCGGGGATAGAAATGCACAGGGATAAAATTGCTATGGCATCGGCAACTATCGAAATAAGTGCATGGCCAGAGGTAACGGTGCAGAAAACGGACTAAAAATGTTTGATTGCCATCATTTAGTGCCTACGGAGTTTTTTCGGTCTTTCCCCTGGGCAACCAAAACTATAGATTGATTTGCGAATGATATCTTTGGTGCAAGCTGAACGCTTACGAGCATGGCAAACCGAGAACGAATTATTTGTATTACTCAAAAGGGAATCAACTTAACTCCCGATTTTGCATTACCATGGCACTTGACGAACCTGCCAGCCGACTCCTTTAGTATCAGCGATAGAAAACCCTTCTTCTGGAAAATCCTAATTGAATCCTATCAGGCACATCATGCATTATTGAAGATACGGGTGATTGACTATCATCCTATTGATATTGATGTTTACCAGCAGCAGAAAGTCAAATACAAAATCGATCACCTGAAGTTTGCACCACTTGATTGGACCTTATTTGAGGGATTTCTGACCTCCTTTAATTTCAAGGCTCTATCTCCATATTTAGAAAATACAAAAGAAAAAGCGGAGCCGGGATCCGGGGAAGAAATCTTTCAATATAAGATTAAGGCCAATTTGAAGGATGCCCGTTTTAAGCTAGGATATATTTCCGTTTGGACCGACCTACCTGCCCTGGATCATCCCGTCGAACTACAGATCAAAAACGATCATGTTTTACCGGAGTTCGAATTTATCAAGCCTTATTTTTCTAAAGTATTTAATCGTAAGACATTTGAGATTGATGTTACACTATCGGTGGAAGGTTTGCAAATTAAAAATTTGCATTGCCGATCAAAGCAGATTGATAAAATCAATGATGGATTGATAAAGACCCTAAAGACCTCAAGGATACAAACGCTC
Organism: Saprospiraceae bacterium; assembly: GCA_013001805.1. Taxonomy (GTDB): domain Bacteria; phylum Bacteroidota; class Bacteroidia; order Chitinophagales; family Saprospiraceae; genus JABDMH01. Next base: position 4,633 of record JABDLW010000287.1, read on the forward strand.
CGGAAAAATCCAAAAGTGATTTTGGTTGATAAACATTTGTTTACTACTGATGATATTTTTGACCAAATTGACGATGGACTGCCCGGAAATGTTTTTAAACAGGATCCCGGTGATATATTATCTACGCTAAATGAGTTAGGCATGGTGCGCAATAGTAAACAGTTGCAGTACCTGGCCGGGCGTATGCAAGATCCGGATCAACAGATTTTAATCACGCTGACTCCACATTTTGGATTTTTGTTTGTAGCAAAGGGATTAAGACAGAATCACTTTATTTGGGAGTTGATTAATTCTCATGCCACTTATGTGTGGAGTTTTGAAAATGATGAGGATGTCGCAGAGCAATCGAAGAAAGTCGAACGACTGGTCGGCCTGATTCACGAACAAGGCCGGGAGAAATACAAGCAGTTTTATCAAAGGGATTTAAGTCAACAAGATTATGTGTTACGGGTGATTGTACATAAACATGCCGATGCTGGAGTGGTAGATAGTTTTCCCAATTGGCGATACCGGCTGGAAGAAATGATCGGGTAAGGTCTCTAAGGTACACAGTGACATCGTCAGATTTTGTGCCTTTTTGAAGTGGAATACGGTATGATTGTGAAAAAGAGACCTGAAGCTCTTTTTAACGTAAAAGCAAATCTCAGCTTATTCAATTGACACTCTGTGCCCGACTCCTAATTATGTATCTTTCGAATAGAAAAAAGCAGACAAATGCAGCATTTACTCTTGCAGTGGCTGGTGGGAATGGTATTTCTTGCTTCATTGCCGGCATGTAAACAGAGATCAGAATCTCCCGAGTTGATTAAGTGGATCTTGTCGGCTCCTGCTGGCGAAGATTATGTAGAAATCAATCGGGATGGTAATACCATACTTCCCAATGGCAGGTATATTACCCCTCTCGGAAAGAATATCACTACGGCTCCCCATCCCTATGGTCTTGCCCTGAGTCCGGACGGCCAAACAGCAGTCACCGCCAATTCAGGTACCAGCCCCTTATCCATTACGATTATAAGAAATATACTTTCTGATAATCCGGAAGTTCAACAGATTCCTCCGGGGCCTTCCACTGACGATGGTGTGCTGGCATCCGTATTTATGGGTCTGGCC
>JABDLW010000297.1 GCA_013001805.1 Saprospiraceae bacterium
TAGTTACTCTATTCATTATTGCAATTTCAGCATGCAAAAATATGCATTTCTATTGTCTGATACAAGAACGATACGATTGCCAAAATAGTTTAAAATGGCACCTGTATTTGTACAATCTCAATCTCTATTATCGTTTTGCGTCAAAGATCATGCATAATCCCGAGACCCAAAGTCCTGAAAAGAGAAATTGGCGTTGTACCTTTAAGCCGGAATCTTCAAATGAAATGCATGATGCGGTGTAATCGCAAACAATCAAACAAAAATGAAAGATCAACCACTGCGCACGACGGTTATCGGAAGTTATCCATTTCCGGCATGGCTTGAATTTGCCTCGGAAAACATGGATCAATTTGGATCAGCTGATATCAACGAACTCATCGACGATGCGGTTACAGTAGCCATTCAGGATCAGATAGCAGCTGGGTTGGATGTGATAACGGATGGTGAGCAAACCCGGCTGGATTTTAATTTGTCTTTTTATGGATTTATTAAAGGTATCGATCCGGAGAGCATTTCACCCCGCCGATGGGGACCTCCCGCACATGATCAAAGGGGCAAGCATCGCATGATTGAAACATTGCAGGCACCCAATGGACTAGGTGTAGTGGAGGAATTCAGAAGACTAAAACGATTAGCACCTCCTGGTCCCGTTCTGAAGGCTAGCATCCCGGGCCCATACACGCTGAGTGGTCGCTTAATCCCAAATGCAGAATATCCGGACCGCTATGCTATTACGGAAGCACTGATGCCCATGATTCAAAATGAATTGGTGGGTTTGATTGAAGCTGGATGCACGGAGATCACTGTCGATGAACCTTCCATGAGTTGTTACGCCTATCGCGAAGATACCCGGAGGTTTGTAGATATTTTTAACCGTACGGTGGAGCCCGTAGTTGGTCAATGTCACCTCTCCACACATTTATGCTTTGGCAATTACAAAGGACATGCTGTCGGCTTTCGCCGGATTGCACCCATGCTTCCGGATTTCCTTGATTTCAAAGTCGATGAGGTGCATGTGGAGATGGCCAACCGCGAATTCGCCGAAATAGAGCTCATTGCTGAGTTTGCTAGAAGCATGGATGTAGCCGTCGGAATTATCGACGTTAAAAGTTATTACATTGAAACTGTGGAAAATCTTGCCCATCAAATCAGGAAATGTCTGCAATATATTCCTGCGGACAAATTGTCCCTGGCCCCTGACTGTGGACTTAGTCAAACCGCACGATGGGCAGCTAGGCAAAAGTTAGCAAACATGGTAGCAGCGGCGAAAAAAGTTAGAGCCGAAATTTGAAACCACTTAATTTCTATCTTGAATTATTTCGCCGGTGTAGTGCGTATTTTATTGCTTGGAGCTGGAGACGAATGCGCATTGGGATATTTGGTGTTTTAGCAGATTCTAAATTTTGCCAAGCCCCGCTCGGGCCTGAAAGTTCTCATTTAATATTATCGACACCTGGAAGAAGGATTGGAGTTGCTGGGTTGATCATCCTGTTTGAGACGCTGGCAAGTCTATTAAAATATCCCTATGATTATTTGTAATTATGTCTTGTCAAATGATACTTGTACATAATCATGATAGTTCCGTTCTTAAAAAATGAAATGCTTCTGGATAATATTCGAGGCAAAAACCCTGACTCAAAGCATTTTGATGTCTGGTGGTTGGGACAGAGTGGTTTTCTGATACATTGGCAGGGGCATCATTTGCTGTTGGATCCTTACCTCTCCGATTCACTGACCATGAAATATGCTGAAACGGACAAACCTCATATTCGAATGACTGAGTTGGTTGTAGATCCGGCTAAATTGGACTTTATCGATGTGGTCACCTCGAGCCATAACCATACTGACCATCTGGATGCCGAGACCCTAAAGCCCCTGCTCGACGTCAATCGGGATCTGAAAATGATTATTCCCGAGGCCAACCGGTCCTTTGTTGCTCAACGCCTGGACTGCGATATTGATTTTCCACTTGGCTTAAATGACGATCAACAATTAAGAGTGGGTGCTTTCACCTTTCACGGTATACCGGCAGCACATAATGAAGTGGCCCGGGATTCGCTCGGCCGTTGTTTGTATATGGGTTACGTGGTAACATTCGGGCCCTGGACCATTTATCATAGCGGTGATACGCTTTGGTTTGATGGTTTGGAAAATCTTCTAGAACCGTTTCAAATAGATATGGCTTTCCTACCCATCAATGGTAACAAACCAGAACGCCGGGTTGCTGGTAATTTAGATTGCACAGAGGCAGTTCAGTTAGGTCTCCAAATCAAAGCGAAACTTGTGATACCTTGTCATTACGATATGTTTACCTTTAATACCGCTGATCCTGATGAGTTCGCAAGAATTGCTAGTGACCTTGGCCAGCCATTTAAAGTGTTGCGGGGTGGGGAATCATGGTGTAGTGAAGCACTGGTGAGTTAAAATGCGTCCACTCAAATTATTCTCTGGTTTTCAAAAATAAGTCTGCAATGGTACTTTCTTATTCCTGCTGCTAGTGTTGGTGAGGCCAATTATATTTGACACTCCGGAGGTTCTGATTTTCCCTACCTATGCACCCTGTTAATCGGACATGACAAAGCGCCTACATAATTGATCCGATCCCTATTATTTACCATCACTGTTCGCCGTATTCCTGAATTATGAGAAGCATATACGGATATTTGGGGACAACTGTGAAGCAATGAAAAACCGTATATTACGACAAGTCGAATGATCTTGATTATATATGGTAAATAAATTAGAAAATTCCGGTATTGGAAAATTATTGCAAACGAACCGTTTATTTAAAGTAGGCGAGATCACATTGCTTTTTGTGGCAGTATTTGTCTTTATCAGTTTAATCGGTCCATTGGTGGGTGATCATCCGATTTTGAAGCAGGCGGTTGTTTGGGTGGCCAATATCATTATGTTAATTTATGTATGGATAGGTCTTAAACTACGCGGTGAAAGTTTTGCGCACTTTGGCTTGACTTTTAGGAGGATTTCCTGGAGGGAAAGTCTTAAGGTGTTTTTACTCTCTCTCTTAGTTTTTGTGCTGGCTATTGCCGGTTTCATCATTGGTTCCATCATCATGGCCAATATCACTGGAATTCCTGAAAATTCAAGTATGGGGGGGTATGACTATTTGAAGAACAATATGGGCATGCTTCTATTGACATTGGTAGGTGTTTATATCGTCTCTTCTTTTGGCGAAGAAGTGGTCTACCGTGGGTTTCTCATCAACCGGATCATTGAGATCGCGGGTGACACTACCAGGGGAAGCATCATTGCAGTAATAGCGAGCTCCGTTATTTTTGGACTTGTTCACTATGAATGGGGTCCCATGGGTATTGTGCAGACTTTTTTTATGGGGCTGGCATTAGGTATCTGCTATATTAAATTGAAAAAACGACTTTGGATTTTGATTTTGGCACATGCATATATGGATACCATACTAATGGTTCAAATGTATATGGCGAGTGGCTAGTGTAGCAAACTGCAAGTAAGTTTAGTATATAACGTAGTCATTTTGTGCCAAGACGAAAAAGCAGAACCGCACATAGCCTAAGCTATATAAGGCTTCTGATGATGAAGTAGTGGTGCAGAAGAACAAGTTGAACTAAATCGCCTATCGGCGATGGTTATTCATCTTGAATCTAACAAATAAAATCCATAACTCGGAAGAATTAATAACCACAAAAATTTTCTGAGTTATGGAAAAAACTAAAGGAGCCACTATCATTGATAGGGCAAAATTAGAGGTTGAAGGATTCTCAACCATGTTTGCAAAGTTAGAGCAAAAAGTTGTATTAGGAGGATTATCTCAGTCTACTTTGACCAACTATGGTCGTTGTATTGCCAAGATTAGCCTACACTTTGATCTGGTAGCTGTTGAACTAGAAGAAGAACAGATTAATGGATATTTATTTAATCTGGCTAAAAATGGTCGGCCTTCCAGGAGCTATTTTAAGCATACCGTTTACGGGCTAAAACTACTCTTTCGGATCTACGATCGGGAAGACAGGGCCATCAAGCTTCCAAGCCTGAAGCGAGAAGCTCCTTTGCCGGTTGTGTTAAGCAAGAAAGAATGTCGGCACTTATTTAAATCCGGTAAAATGCTGAAACATCGGATTCTTCTTTGCTTGATTTATTCCGCTGGGCTAAGGCTGAAAGAAATACGTAACCTCCAACAAAGAGATATTGATTTTGACCGAATGCAAATTCATATTCGCAAAACCAAATATCGAAAGGAACGGTACGTACCACTAAGTCCCTTGATTGCTAAAGGACTAAAAAAATATTACAAAGCTTACCATCCTAAAAACTATGTTTTTAATGGAAGGGATATGTCCAGTCCTTTTGTCTGCCAGAGGGGTACAGTGGGCCATGAGAGAAGCATTAAAAACAAGTGGCATCCAAAAGAATGCGTGCGTACACACTTTACGACATAGCTACGCCACTCACTTATTGGAATTTGGGATGGACATTGACACACTGAAAGCTTTACTCGGCCATGCTCATTTAACCACAACCATGGTTTATCTTCATGTTGCCAGGATCTCCAGGACAGAAAAGTTCAGTCCATTTGACCGGCTATACGAACGGCTACAAGGCTAGCAAGTATAAGGTAGCAGACATTATTAATCAGCGGTGGTCGCAGGTACTATTTGACACTCGGTTTAACACTTATCAGATTCGAATTCTTGACGCCATTAGAAAATGTCGAACGCCGGCATTGGGTGGGTACTTATATCAATGCAGTCAATAAAGTAGTCTTTCGATACAAGGATTATAAGCATGGTGACGTCACTAAAGCAATGGCTCTTGATCCCCAAGAATTCGTTCGTAGATTTTCGTTGCATCTTTTACCAAGTGGATTTACCAGAATAAGACATTATGGATTATTGTCTAGTAAATCAAAAGCACAAGTATTTCCGGACACGAAACAAGAACTTATCTCAAAGTTTGATTGGATCTCTTTTTGGGCGAAAAAAGGGCTACAGCTTAATGTCTGTCCAGTCTGTAAAAAACCGGCCCTGAAACTCATCTGTGAGATTCCTAAAAGAGGTCCACCAAAAATGTTTACTTCAAGAACCAAGGCTCAGTAAATTTAATCGTTTAAGCATGCTTAGACCTGAATCCATATTGCTCAGATTGTACATTCAAGGCTACAAGGCACCAATAAATCTCTGGGCAGAAACCTCGAGCATTGTCGATAATCAATTTCTAAATAAAGTCCCTCAAGATTGAGCTACCAAGACTCCCTTTAACATACCGAACATCCGCTAATTCCACCAAATATAATTTTGAATATGCCTAGGGCTTTAGCCAAATGATGCGATCCTGTTCAACTTAGGATTCAAACTGGGTCCTACGGACCGCTTGAATCCTTACTTATTAGATGCTATATTTATTTACAGTTTGCTACACTACGTGCTGGTTTATTAAGGGTAATTATAAATGTGTTTTTCTTATACCAGATGAAGATTTGTGATATTTTATGGGGCAATTTTGGTGAAATAAAAGGTTGCCGGCGGAGCATGTCTAAACCTCAAGTGAACCAGATAAAGTCCAGGTTTTAGGCTTGATATATTTACTCTATGGCTGTAATAACGCTGGTCCCAGATTATTCGTCCTGAAAGATCACAAATGGCCATTTCCCTTACATTACCGGGGTTGATTCTCCCCCCTATGTTGAAATAATCCGTTGCCGGATTCGGAAAAATAGATAGTCTATTTTCTTTCGTCACCAGAAAGGAGGAAGTAGCGCAGGATAACTCTGCATTGCTGTGAAAGTTGACCGCAAAGCGGCTATCTGGTGAAAAGGAGGTGATGGCTAGAAATATGACATCTCCTTTTTGTACATCAACCGGTGACAGAAAATTATCATCACCGGCATGACAGCCCGCAAATTCGATCGTGTCCGTTGCTTCTTCAGACAGCCCGGTTGGACCCAGGCATACCGAATCTATCTCTCCTCCAATCGTCTCACCCGAGAACATACAGCGTATACTTTCTAGATTTGTACAGCTCCCGTTGGCACTTCTAAACACGGTGAAATCAATATCGGTCAATGGCTCGACGGGTTCAATGGTAAATAGTAATCGACCCTTCCGGTTAAAGATGTACTTTAACCAGATCGTATTCAACTCAAGATAATCCATGTTAAAAGCCGGTATGCATTGGTTGGAATTGGATTCTGTATGGACACCTTGCAAGCGGTGATATTCTATGTGACTTGTGTCTAATAAACATACATCCAAGGCAGTGAAACAGTCGCTTGGTGGCTGGGCAAGCAGCATCATACTAAAGGTCAGGAAGATAATCGAAACAAGAAGCAGTCGCATGATGATGACTAAGGTTTATTAAGACCAAAAAATCAATGCACCTATAATTTATTATTTATTTGTGAAAATAGCACTGCGCAAATAAGAATGTCTCATTTCTTCATTCCTGAGTGGCCCCTGATTCAGGGCTTAACACCAGATTTCATCTTGCCCGGTGCAAAATTTCGCTCACTAACTACTTCGGCTGTCTTTATTATTTGCCGTAGGATTTAGTACGATGATTTCATATTGGATGGCTAAATCATTAAATTGTGATGGTTGAATTGATATTGAATTTTGATTCATACCTTTTATATATAAGTATTTTAATAAACAAATACAAATGTCTGACTTTTCTCATTTCTTCATCTGAAATGGTGTATTGCCGGAACCTCTTAATTTGAAATTTTGCAAAAAATCAAAAACATGAAAACCATTAGAGCTATAGCTAAATTGAATATTGATGCAAAAAACCTGACTGAATTTGAGAAATATGCGGAGCAATGCGTATATGCAGTAAAAGAAAAGGATCAGGACACCATGCAATACGATTGGTACTACAATGAAGATAAATCAGAATGTATCGTTTTTGAACAGTATAAAGATTCAGATGCTGTGCTTGAACATTCCGCCAACGTAGCTGAATTTCTGGGTCCATTGCTCGCAGTGTCAACCCTGACATTGAAAGTTTTTGGAGCACCTTCGCAAACCTTGAAAAAAGCACTAGAAGGATTTCAGGTGGAATACTACAACTTTGAGCTAGGGCTATGAGTGGGGGTAGGTTTTTTTAATGCGGTATTGTAGAGACCGACACCAAGTAGTGACACAATAGCCCCAACGCCAATCGTTATAAGTCGTCCGCTATCCGCCCATGAGCCGAGAGCCACGATGAGGAGACCCGTTGCCAGCAGAGCAATACCCAAGATGCGAATGGCAAATTGATTTTCCCCAGATGACTCTGCCTTATCGGTTTTTTGACTCGTTGATGCTGTGTAGTTGATATTGATTTTTTCGATTTTGGCACGTCGCAGCCATAATTCATACAGGAACAAGATCACCAGGGGGGAAATCACACCCAGCAGCATTTCTTCGCTTCGATTTAATGCTATGCCAAAAAGGATTGGATGCAAGAACTTAAAATATAAGTTGATGGCCAGGCTGGTCAGCGTGGCAGTGATAATTGACTGAGCAGTTTGCAGTTTGGAAAATAGGGCCCAGATTGGTGGCGCAAACAGGGGGGCACCAGTTATGGCTCCGACACTAAGTACGACTTCTACTATGCCACCAAAGCGAGGTACCATCAATGCGACACCGATGGTGATCAGACCAAAGACAATGGTAGACCATCTTGCCACAAGCATGAGTTTTAGCTCGGAGGTTTCTTTTTTTAGTTTTTTAAATAAATCGTTGGTAAATACGGCTGCTGACATGTTTAGGGTCGTATTGACAGAACTGGCCGTGGCAAAAATCATCCCTCCCAGCATTAATCCCAGTAAGCCCCTCGGTAAAACGTCTTTACAAATCATAAGGAATGCACCCTCATTTTCTAATCCTGTCAGATCTTGATTTATTCCCCGGTAAATCATCGGAGGCAGCATCCAGAGTACAGGACTGATAAAATACAATATGCCAAATAGCCAACCTACTTTTTTGGCGTCGGCGGGAGATTTAACACTGGTATAGCGTTGCACATAGGCCCAATTTCCCCCTATAAAGATCGTATTGTAAAAAAGAAAAGCGAAAAGGAAAATATAATTGTACTCACCTGAGGTGAGTTGGAAGAAATCGGTGGGAGCAGAGGTAATAAATTCATTTATTCCACCGATTTTATCCAGAGCGAGTGGAACCACAATTATAACCGCAGCAAAGAGGATGATGAATTGCAGCACGTCAGTAATAACGACTGCCCATAATCCACCCGCGGTGGTATATGCTATCACCAATAAGCCAAGTAAAATGACCGATAACTCGATAGAGAATCCTGTAGCCACGTTAAAAAGCTTGGCAACGGGATAGAGAAAAGCCCCGGTTGTGAGAAAACTTAATATGAGAAAAATATAACTGTAAAATTTCTTAAGACGTTGTCCGTAGAGGTTTCCTAAGAACTCCCCCACGGTAAGCACGTTTGCCGATTTCCAACGTGGGGCAATATAAAAGCCAATGAGCAACCCGCTAATGGCCATCATCCACTGAATGGTGACAGCTACCCATCCCATGCTATAGGCAATGGAGCCCCAGACAACAAAAGTCCCCGCTGAGAAAAAGCTCATAAACAGCGATAATCCACTCAGCCACCAGGGTAAGGAGCCACCAGCCGCAAAATAGGATTTAATGTTTTTTCCGGAACGGGTAAATGCCAGACCAACTGCCAGAATCATGACCGAAAAGATGAGAATTACCAGGTAGTCGAGAAAAGGCATAAGGTTATAAAATAAAAAACATGGTCTAATAAATGCTCAAACCAAAAATAGCGGCAGGTACATGAGGTTCTGGTTTTTGCAGCCGAATAATTAGCTGGTTGGTTTTAACGCTATTTTCCAATTTAATTTCACAGTGGGTCTGGTGATTACCGGAGATACTTGTGATTGTTCGATTTTGTCCATCCCGGATTTCAAGATTTCTGATAACAAAAGGAACAATGGATTCATCGTGACCCCAGAGCGATGACTCCAGTGGATGGTCCCAGTCAGGATCAAAATTGAAAATGAACGCAGTAATAGTTTGCGGTTTTGGCCATTGGATGTTCAATTCCGGATTCTCATCGTTTAAAGCTGCCACAAAACAATTGGCTCGTATCACCGGCCGGAATATTCCATTCGTTATATTTCCAACATTAAAATTGTTTAATCCCGGATGGATCTTCAGCGCTAGATTTTGACCGTGCGGTCGTCGTACCGGCACCCAAAATTCGAATGACTCAAAGCCGAGACTGGGGTCGGGATCCTGTCGTCCGTAATTAGAAACAGCCACATTTTGCTTGTTGTATACTGTGGTCAGACCGCTAATGCGACATTGACTTGATTGCAATGAAATATCTTCATTCTTATCAAAGGCAAGAAATACATAGGAGTCAAATTCCAGGGTCTTATCAAACTGGATTTTTGTGGTTTGCTCTCCAGTTTGCAGTGAAAAGTCTTGGCTGTCAATGAGCACATCCGGAGTGAAATTAAATGGCTTGATGCTCTGCATTAATCTTACTCTTAAGGTAGTCTCTTTTGTGGCATTTGCCCGAATTTCAAAGGAGGGAATCTGTCCTGCCGTCAGTGGGATTAATTGGGCCGATCCAAATGTAAGTTGTTGCCAGTCACCATTTGCCGGTAGTTCCGCCAGATTCAGTGTGCTGGATGCTGTAATCGTCGCCGAATGCATCAAATCAGTGGAGTCGTTGAGGTGTGCATGTGGAATATATTGGCCTGTTTTTAGTAGCGCTTGCTGAAACATTTCCATACGGTTTTCCCACAGCAAATCTTTTGGCACCCAGTTATTTTTAATGCAGTGGGCTGCCGCCACACCAACTGCCTGAGCACCATGGGCGCAGGTGGCCATGACCCGGGTTGATGCCATCGCTACATGACTGCAACTGATAATTCGTCCAGCCAGGAAAAGATTGTCGATGTTTTTACTAAACATAGTGCGGTAAGGAATTTCATAAACCCCTTTGCTGTGCCATTGATTGCAGCCGGGTTTTTCGCTGAAAATGCCGTCAGCAGGGTGCAGGTCGATTGCCCAACCACCGTGTGCCACCGCATCTTTAAATTTTACCTGATTTACCAGATCAGCTTGTTTTAAAATATAGGGCCCTTCAAAACGGCGACTCTCCCGTTTACCCGGTATCTGACCTACCCATTCCAGGGTGAGGTTTTCCGCCTCAGGAAAATTTCCCGAATTTTTAATATAGTCCCAGACTCCATAAACTACTTTCCATAATTCCCATTTGATGGTCTCGGTTTCGTGCACGGTATCCAGTCGCCCTCCATATTCAATCCACCATAAAAAACATCCGTGTTCTTTTACATTAAATTTTCTATAACGTGGTATTTTGGTAATATCCTTTAAGGCATATGATGGAGCCACATATCTAACCGGATGCCCCAGGTCCTTGCTCATAAAGTATATCGAATGACCCAGCAGCTCACCGTATTCTTTGCTGGGAGCAAAAGGCTCATTAAATTCGGAAGCAGCTTCGGCGCCCATGCGAAATGCCGCACCGGACAAAAAGCCCACAATGCCGTCACCAGAGGCATCGCAAAACAGTGGCGCAGTCAGATGATATTCCGTAGAATTTTGTGCGCAAAAAGCCCTCACCGAAGAAATAGTGTCTTTTGTTACTTTATCCACCGCATAAACAGCGGTATTTAGGAGAAGGGTAATATTGCCTTCTTCGACCACTTTTTCCAGAAGGATGGTATCCAGTATCAGGGAATTTCCTTCGCGATTACGGAAAAGATTTTCTAACAGTATTTCGTCAATAACTCCCCCCTCGCGGGCCCAACGATTATTATTTCCCATGTGGGAAGTGGCACCTAATATCCAAAGGCGTACTTCACTCGAAGCGTTTCCTCCCAACACCGGGCGGTCCTGTACAAGTACCACTTTTATTCCGGCCCGGGCAGCAGTGATCGCACAGCAGACTCCTGCCATGCCCCCGCCGACTACGACAAGATCGGTGACAATGTTTTTCGTGCTCAGTTTTCGGCTATGAGCGGCTGGTTCAATAATCATGAATTAGATTAACTCGATGGATTTAATGTTGGTGAATGTACTGGTTTTTCGGCTCATTCAGGCAGTGACATTTCTTATTCTCCGCGGTTATTATTACAGGGTGGCGACGACAGAACAGACACTTTCAATTCTGGATGTCAATGCAAAGTTCTTGTCTCACACCCCGGGCATCCATTTCAAAAGCAAGTCCCTGAATGGGAGGATTGCAAAAATACCAGTTGACTCCATGTCTCACTGCTTCACCGATTGGACTGTAAATTGTATCGACCAGAAAGGATCGAATTGAATAGCTGGTGTATACATTCAGACTGGTGACATCTTCCCACTTAAGAAGCAACCCATCTAGCCGTTCCTGCATCACTTGCATCACGGTGGAAGCTTTTTCTTTTAATGCGTCTACGGTATCTTCTCCAGGGCGAATAATAGCAGTGGGAGAGAGATCGGATTGATCCACCAGGTCGCCGGCTCCGGCTATAATAAAAGTGGGGAAAGTGTGTTGATTTATTGCAGGAACTGTATAGGAAAACGCATACAAAATGGGTTCCGCCGGTTGGAGGATAGCTGGAGCCACATTGGTCCGGGCGATGGGATTCATGTCATCCAGGAGCAAACCCCATCGATTTAAGACTGCCTGATACGATTGATTAAATTCCATAAAGCCCGGAAAACTCAATGGTGCGGGTATCCGGAGTTCCATAGCACATATAGCTTGTGATGGCCGGTCTATCGAGTTAAGAAAATGCACTATCTTTTCCAAACCCATCTTTAAGGGAAGGGGCCGAAGCATCTTGGCACGTATAATCTCAAAACCGGGCATCGCAGCAACACCACTGGAATAAGGAGCGATGCCTCTTAAAAAACGGTAGTTGCCTTGGAGGTGATCAATGAGCATATTAGTTTTTTAATCCGATTTTGTGATCCGACAACTGCACCATAAAATCAAGTGCAATTATCAAAGATCCAGTCGCGAGAAATTACTTGTTTCCCGGAACAGCTTTTAAATTAAATATCTATGATATCGCTAATGAATTCGATTAGCTACCACTAAAATTGATGAATTCTTCATCTAATTGCTGTCTGGTTCGCCCACCGTCGTAAATCATCACGCGAAACTTAAAAAGAGCAGATTCGCCTGGTTGCAGAATTAATTGTCGCTTTTGTGGGTTTTGTAATCCACGACCTTTCTGATAATCATACTGTCCCAAAGGATTAGCGGCAAAACATCCGTAACCTCTGGCATGCCAATATGCGGGAAAATTAATACTTGCCGGGTGGTGGAATATTGCAATACCAATTTTCTGCTCATCCTTTTCACCCTCCAAACGGACCCATGCTGACCGCTTGGCCCAAATGTTTTGTTCGGTTTTTTCCCCCTCCGCATTCAGATATTCACCGGTGCTCTCGAAAAGTGTACCGTTGGCATCTTCGGCCAGCCAATCTGCGACACGAATTGCAAACATTCCTTCCTTGGTATCTTCAAAATGGACCACGGTATCCAGGGGTGACAGATGGATGCTAAAATCGATCCGATATGCATCCTTTTCGACAACAAATTCCATGATCCTTTCTTCTCTGAGCAGTGCCTGATTGTTCTTGTCAATCCAGTGACTAATGGCACCCATTCTTGCTGTGTTTTTACTTGTGGTCATCTCTGGAATGTCCACATGTCTGATTTGTGGCAGTTTGGTAGCCATTGTCAGTGGCGGCTTATCGTGTGCATTTGCCCAAAAACTATTTCCATTTACTTCCCCGTTACTGCCATAAGTGAAGGAAATACCGGTATGATGTGGATGATCGTGACTTTCTCCAGTCACTTCAGTAAAAGGATAGCTTCGGGTGATCATTTCTCCGGATGGAGACATGACGGGAAAAAGTATGGGTTTGGATAAATGATCGCCATATTGATAGGTCGTAATCAAACGACCGTTATTCACAATATCGATCTTTCCATCATGTTTAATAAATGAGATTTGGTCAGTTGACCTCCCACTAAAAACCATCACAGTGATACAGGATAGCATGATGGGGTGAAATATCCGTTGCATTATAGTGCTCAATGGTTTTAGTGTTTTGCGTTGAATTCAAAATCTTTCATCCTCAGTCGCATCAGGAGTAACCTTTAATAAATTTTGTATCCGGTAAGTTATGAAACAAAATGCACTACGTCGTTTAGAATACTTTCTTCCATCGAAAGAATAAACTTGATTGAGCAGTTTTCTCTTGCTGGAATGTAATTGAATATTGGTCTTTAATGAAACAACCATACCTTAGTCAGTTAACAAGGATGAGGAGGACAGCCGTGTTTTGTGAGGCCAGCATTTTATTTATTTCTGACTGATGTATCACATATATGTAATTGAATTATCAAAACGAGTATTCACTGAAAGTGCAAAATTTAGGGCTGCAAACCCGCAGTTTAATGGTGTCCTGGAATGCCTGTATGTAGGAATGACCAGCAAAACACCTAAAGAGCGTCTTGAGCAACATAAGTCGGGCCACAGAAATCTGCGAGGTCACAATATTTCTTCCGGAATAGTATATAAATACGGGAAATATTTGCGCCCGAGTTTGTACAATCATATTCAACCGGTCAAAACCAAAGCGGAAGCTCTTGCTCTGGAAAAGAGCCTGGCGCTGGAATTACGCAGGAAACGATATGCGGTCTGGTTTAACTGATTTGCATGCCAGTCTATTTGTTTTAGACCCGGGTAGCAGTCACAATAGGCACCGGATCATAAATAGTCAATGATTCTACCCGGTCATTTTTGACTGTAAAATTGATTTTGACCGACGGTGCACCGCCGGGAGCAAAACTGTGGGTGTCTACCCGCAGCAGACTACGAGCGGTATAATCGGCACGCGCCAGGGATAAGATATTCATTCCGTTGATAGCGACATTAAAATAGTCTTCCGGACCATCTCCGAAAACATATTTCCCCAGATATTTTTCCCGTTCTTCTTCGGTAATATCCAAGGATGTGGCTGCGATGTCGGCATCACCAAGTTCAGTCAAATAGGCCACAAGTGATTCCTGAACCTGTTTTTCCTCGCCTTCCACGTTTTTTCTCCTCAGCCGCATAGTGGCGTGATGCATTAGGGTAAAACCATGTGGTCCTAACATTCTTTGTATTCCGGGCATCGCTTCGATCATGGCTTTGACTGCATTTACCTTTCCCAGCATGGCGAAAGCAAAAATATCCGGCCGGGCTCCATACTCGATTAAGAATTCAGCTATGTCTTTCCTGCCCATATGTGCTGCTGCACCCAGAGCAGTTTCCACATCACCAAACCCCCAATCATGGGATGCTTTGGCCAACTCCGGCTGATTTGTAACCAGCTCTTTAACTACATCAAATTGGGTATGGGCGGCACCGACCACCTTTCGAATAAGATCCGCATCTGTGGTCGGATAAGAAGCACTAATGCCTGGATTTAGGTTGTTATCCGGACCATGTCCGTTCTTATTTTTCTGGACAATTACTTTACTATAGGATAAAACTGGTAACGCTCCAAAAATGGACAAAGCGGATGTTCCGATGAAGTCACGTCTGTTTTTAAGCATGTCAACTTGATTTAGTTAATGAGACAATCAATAAGTCGTTGATAATCAGTAGCAATTTACGTAAATATCCATTGTCATACACAGCATCTGCAGACTTCGGGACTGCCAAATAGATGGACGTAGTTCTCCACTTGACGAACGACCATTTTTCTCATGTAGTTACATTTTTGCCACTCGGAAAGAAAAACCGTCCATTGGCTTTGGTTTTAGATCCATTGGGAAAATCGGGGACAAAAGCTGCCGCCATGGTCTGTACTTTAAAGTATCCGTTTAGAAATAACCAATTGAATTAAACACTGAACCGAAATGAAGCATACGCTATCTCAACGTGAGCAGGAGGTCCTGCGCCTTATTGCCTATGAAAACACCTCAGAGGAGATTGCTCAGAAACTCTTTATCAGCAACCACACTGCCAAATCTCATCGGAAGAATTTGTTGGAGAAACTTTCCGTCCGCAATATGGCTGGCTTAGTGCGACGCGGATTTGAACTGGGGCTACTATCTCCATCGCAGCCTATGAATGCGACTTGACTTATTGCGTCAGCATCTGTCTAAGTCAACTAATCTAAACCATCAAAATACAAATCACAATGATGCTATTTACTGCTCTATACAGGACTTTCAGCGCTTTTTCATCTCAGTCTACATCATTTAAACAGCGAAATAAAATAATTCGGTTGAACTCTGTTTTGATATTGCTTCTGGTAAGTTCGATCGCGATGGCACAAACCAAGGAAGAGGCCCTGGCTTCCCGGATCGTAAATTTTAACATCAACCAGTTGTCCTTTCAGCTGGGGCAAGCACCAATGGAAAAAACATCTGCTGCCCAGACAGCACCATTGAGCTTTGCGATACCATTGCCAGATGGTAAAACAGAGAACTTTAATGTAGTTGAGTCTCCGATTATGCATCCTGATTTTATGACACTGCATCCCGATTTTAAATCGTATGCTGTTCAAAGCGCGGTGAATCCCCAGGTCTCCGGTCGAATTTCCATAACACCTTATGGTTTTAATGCGGTTATCCTGTCATCTGAAGGCGTCGTACACATTCGACCCTTGAACCTGCTATCTCCCATCGCACATGAAGTCACTCTTAGCAAGATGGATGAAGCCTTGGAATGCAGTGTAAGTGATGAACTTACTAGCATTCAACTCAATCAGGCAGCTACACAGGCGGTCGCCAATGGGACCACTAAGCGTACATTTACCTTGGCTATTGTTGGCACGGGTGAATTTCATGATGCCAATGGTGGATCTGTGGCCGCAGCACGTGCGGTGGCTATGACTTCGGTAAATGGTATTCAAGCAATTTTTGAGCGGGAGCTATCGGTTGCTTTCACCTTACTTACTCCCCATATTTATACCGATGCAACCACTGATCCTTTTAACCCGGGTCTGAATAGGGTGCAGGAAGCGGCTCAAGCTGTTGAAGCCAATTTCTCCGGCCAAGGCTATGATTTGGGTCATGTTTTTCATGATCAGGATCAAGGCAATGGTGAATTAAACACGGGAGGAGTGGCTGGTCTCGGTGTAGTGTGCAGCA
Organism: Saprospiraceae bacterium; assembly: GCA_013001805.1. Taxonomy (GTDB): domain Bacteria; phylum Bacteroidota; class Bacteroidia; order Chitinophagales; family Saprospiraceae; genus JABDMH01. The sequence continues at coordinate 16,138 of JABDLW010000297.1, forward strand.
ATGCTGCTGAAGGCACAGGTTTCCGTAAAGCCGGAGGATGGAGTAGTTCTTTCGATAACGTGACACCAGGTTGGATTAGTTTGGCTACTCATGAATTTGGGCATCAGTTTGATATGCCGCATACGTTTAATGGTAATGGGGATAACTGTACAGCACCGAATCATCCTTTAAGTACAGCCTATGAAATCGGTAGTGGTACTACAATAATGTCATATCAAGGCATTTGTGCTGCACAATACAATATTCCATCCGGTGGCCTTGCGGATCATTATTTTCATGCGAATAGTCTGGACAGAGCAGTCACCTATATGAACACTCAGACCTGCCATGCCGGTGTCGCTAGCGGAAATGCTCCTCCCGTTGTCACGGCAGATATTTGCAATACTGGTCCATACACTATTCCCACCGGAACCCCATTTAGACTCACGGGTGCCGGAGTGGATGGTGACGGTGATCAGATCTATTTCTGCTGGGAGCAGTATGATGAAGATGGAGCTGGTGTCCGACCCACACACGGATTTATTGGAGCTCAAGCCGCAGTAAGTACCATTGCGCCGCTTTTTCGCAGTTTTCCACCTACGACCTCACCCAGCCGAACCTTTCCCAATATAGAGTTAGTTAAGACCGGACAATATGCCAGCTCCTTTGAGCCCCTTCCTACCGTGGCAAGAACACTAAATTTTCGTTTAACCGGACGCGATTGGAAAGCAGGCGGCGGTGGCATTGATTGCAAAACTCTGGCAGTCACTGTCGGAAACTCCGGCCCGCTCTCGGTGACTGCACCAAATGGTGGTGAAAATTTAACCGCTGGTAATGCTACCAACGTCACCTGGAATGTCAATGGTACCGACACTTATAGCGGTACAGTTAATATTCGGTTGTCAATTGATGGCGGAACGACTTATCCCTATACATTAGCGACCGCCACCGACAATGATGGCACCGACAACGTGACGATTCCTGCCGGTGTTGCCAACACAACAGCCGCAAGGGTGATGGTCGAAAGTGCAGCTAATACTTGCGTTGTATTTTTTGATATTTCCGATAACAATTTCACAATTACCTCTCCCTGTTTGGCTGCTACCAGTAATATCTGCCCCACTACAGCAGTGAATCTAGCGATGGGCAATGGTGGCCTAAATCTCAATATGAACCAATATTTTGGTGGAGAGATCACCACTAAAAATTTTACTATAACTAATGCCAGTCCGACTGGCCCCCTGGCAAATTCAACAGTCGCCGGAGGAAATACCTGTCAGACCCCTTGGGGTAC
>JABDLW010000301.1 GCA_013001805.1 Saprospiraceae bacterium
GCCAATAACCATATTGTTCAAAAGAGGGTAGCGCAACGGATGGGGGTCCCGAGCCGTATTCTGTTTCCGATTCCTTGGTAGTGGCTAAAATTAATGCCGCTTCGCAGGACTGATCGTCTTGAATCAGACCAGCAGACAAAGCCTGTAGTTGCGAAAGGATCGTTTCTGCCATTAAAATGGTATTCTTGTTCGGTGCGTAGCGAGTCGTGCCGGCACTGCACATAGCTGATCCATCTTCCCCGACCAGGAGAGAAGCCACAGCAATTTTGGCTTTTAAACTTTCAATTTCCGCCACTAGTGCGTCTTTATCGTCATCATTGGCGGCATTCATACCACATAAAAATGAATGAGCTGCCTGACTCGAAATATTCAGATCTTCCACGTCAATCTCCAGCCGTGGACCTGTTTCAAGATTCCAGTCTGGACATTCAATTATTTGTGCATTTTGCATGCCAATGAGATAGGAACGGGCGCTGGCATTGGGAGTTTCGTCGGCAAATTTATACATATCGGTGAGCAAGGATGCAGCCAGATCATACCGGCCTTGCTGCAAGTATCCGTAGTGCAGCCAGGCATACGAATGATATCCGCGAGCAGCTGGTCCTAAATTTTTTCGTTCTATACGTTTTATGCTCGCCGCATAAGAAGCCTCATTTGAAGACACGACATCATCCCATCGACCCAGGGCTAAATAAATATGAGACGGCATATGTAGTGCATGAGTTGCATCCGGGGCGATCTTGGCATACAAATCTGCGGCAAACTGCGCTTCAATGGCTAATGCCGGATTGTCCAAAGCATGAATCTTATAATGCACCGCACCGGGATGGTTGGGATTTTCCTTTAAGATGCCATCAGCGATTTTTGCTGACAAAAGTTCGGTTTTATTGTCACCATCAGGGGTATCAGACCAGAGTAGACTCAATGCATAGAAAGCTGCAACTTCCCCATTGCCGGGGTATTTATCATACAATTTCCCGAGGTGGGTACTGTACTCCTTATTTCGTTCTTTAAATTCGCCCTCCCCAAACAATAGTTCCAGTCCGGTCCAAAAGTCCTTTTCCAGCTCGTCGCCGGCATGACTCAATCGCACTTCTTTATTCGGGCCAAGTTGTTGCATCACAGATCTGCCAGCGTCGATATCCTGAAGCCCCCAAAGAGCCTTATAGTAGGTCATCGTTTTACCCCAATATGACATCATCTCCGTAGAATCTGCCGCAATGGCGAGGTCAAAAGCTTCTCTGGCGTCATCATATTCAAAACTGTGTAGTAGTAGCAATCCCTTTTCAAATTCTTCAGCAGCATTTTTGTTGATAGAAAATTCATGCATCAATGTTCCAAGTGCATCATCCGGTTGATCGGTGGCTACTTGCTGTGAACAACTTAGTATGAATATTGATAAAAGACTTAATGTGAAAATTCGCATGACTTGGCAATTTAATCCCATGAAGATAAGAAAATATGATGTGCGATTTCGCAAAGGAAAGTTGCCTGATTTGGCGTTGCAGCATCTCTAGGACGTCCGAATCCGAGGCTTAGGAAAGTTTTGCCGGAAATCTCTCAGTTTCAGAATGGTGAAACCAGAAGGTGTGGTATTTATTATTGCGAGATCAGCTAAGTACGGCAAAGTGCCGAGTATATATCATGATCTCCATAGATTGATTTTCGTCTGCCTATTGCTTCAGGCAAGGCAATATCCAGTTTGACGCAGATTCTTTCCAGGTTTACCAGGGGTAATGGATATGGTACGTAGGAATTGGGATCATAGCGGTCATATTCTATGATGATAAGTCTTCCTCCCGGCTTTAGCTGATCGGAAATGAGCCGGGAAAGAAATGCTTTTTGATCTCTAACATAGTGCAGTGAATTGGCCAGGAGAATTCCATCCAGTTTGGGCAAAAAGGGCATTGATCCAGAGAAATCCTCTTCATAAAGATGAATTTGTGATTTGGTATATTTTTTCTTAAGATTTTCCCGGAGAATGGTTAGTTGTTGATCAATTGCAAAAATGGTAGCACCAAATCCCAGAAGTCGATCAAGAGCTAATGTAAATATGCCAGAACCAGCACCCAAGTCTGCCCATATCTTTTGATCCCGATCTATACCGGCCTCGATCAGAGCAATTGCTTGTTCCTCAGTCAAAGATGTAATTTTTATGCCTCTAAAATAGCATTTAGCATCAGCATTTATTGGATTACGAGCATCATATCATCAAGTGCCGTCGATTAGTGATAGCAGATCTTAGCTCCATTCACCGGATGATATTTTTCGTACTTTTCGATGTTTTTAGAAAATATCAACGCATGGAAGGATTACATCTGTCGACAGCCACTAGATTGGGAGTTTTGAGTTTGGGATTAGGGATCATTGGCTGGCAGTGTAATGAGAAAGGAAACCTTACTCAATTTGAGTTGCACCCTGACTTCGCAATGGAGCTGATTGCATCAGAACCCCAGGTATTTGATCCCGTCGATCTGGAATTTGATCATCACGGTGACGCTTATGTTTTACAGATGCCAGGATATCCCCGGGGAGAGGATCAGAGTAGTATCATTAAATTGATTGACGCGGATGCAGATGGGATATATGAAAGCTCCCAGATATTTGCAACGGACCTCATGCAGGCAAGTTCGATCTTACCTTATCAGGACGGCTTTTTGGTCGCTGCTCCCCCCGACCTGCTTTTTTTGAAGGACAATGATGGTGATGGTCTCGCGGATGAACGCCGGGCCATTATGAGTGGCTTTACCGATGCCAATCTGCAACACAATTTTAATGGGCTGACCTATGGCATTGATCATTGGATTTACCTGGCCAATGGAGGTAATGGCGGCAGTGCCTATTGGAGTGATCGCGCGGATAGCATACTGAGAATCGGAGCATCCGATTTTAAGATCGACCTGGACAAGCATCGTTTCGAATTAGTGGGCCGAAGCAGTGGCGGTTTCGAACTCGCGATGGATGATTGGGGCCATTTTTTCGGAACCCATAATATGTACCATATCCGGAATATTGTTTTTCCATCATATTATATTGGAGATTTTCCTTTAAATCCCCGTGACCTCTTGATTGACATTTCTGATCATGAAGAAAAAGGACTGGGTCGTATCTACCCAATCGGTGAGCAGGAAACGCGGGTTAACCATCCGGAACAATCCGGTTATTTTTCCGGTGCATGCGGTATTACGCACTACGGGGGGAGTCTTTTTCCTCCGGAATTTCAAGGAAATATTTTTGTCAATGATGTCGTGCTTAACTTGGTGCACCGGGATATTGTAGGTAAGAATGGGTCTGTCTTTTCTGCCTCCCGAGGTCGACAAGGTGTTGATTTCCTTGCTTCCCCAGACCGCTCCTTTCGACCGGTGAATTCTACCGTGGGTCCGGATGGTGCCCTTTACATTGTCGACATGTATCGCAAAGTAATCGAACATCCGGAGTGGATTCCGGATGAGTTGGAGGTGAATATGGACATAGATGCCGGTAAAGATAAAGGCCGGATATACCGCATTAGACCTACAGGCGCGGAACTAATGTCTGCCGGACTTAGTGAGGTCAGCACGGAGAAATTAGTAGATCTTCTCAGCCATGAAAGTCAATGGCACCGCATGACCGCACAGCGGCTTTTATTGCAATATCGTGACCCAGCTACTGCAGAGATCTTGAAAAAGGCATGGAATGCGGATCAACCGGCCCGTACGCAAATGCACTTGCTTTACACGTTAAACGCATTAGGAGAAGACATTGGCCAGCAACTTCTGGGGGCATTAAAAAGACAAGAAGATGCCAAATTGCAGGAGCATCTTCTAATGCTATCGGAAATCTATATTGGAAGCAATGATGACATATTAAACGAGGTTTTAGCCATGAGTCAGTCCAGCGATCCTCGCATTAAAATGCAAGTGGCTTTGACTCTAAGTACATTACCCGAAAGAAGACAAAGAGAATTTGAGGATCAATTTATCACAGCCTTAATAAATATATCAGAGGATGGAGGATTGGACGATCGCTTTGTGGCAACAGCACTCTCGATAGCAGCGAGATATTTACCCATTACTTTTTTGAAGACGCTGCGCAGCAGAAATTCATTCACTGATAGCAAGTATTTTCATCATCTGGTGGAGCTGATCGCATCTGGCGTAGCCCGTTCAGAGAATCAGAACCAACAACTGGCTCTGGTCAAAGAATTTGCTCAAAGGCAAAGTGATAAAAAATTAATTCTCAATATCGTGATGGCGTATGCTAATGCTTCAATAGAGGTACTTGAACCGTCGGCAAAGTCCTCCTGGAAATCCATCCTGAACCAGTTGGAAAACACAGGAGATCTTGAATTAACTGCCGCATGCTGGGAATTACGGAATTCTCTGAAAATTCCGGCGGGACCAAACGCAAAGATGTTAATTGCGGAAGCCCAAAATAGGCTCCGGACCGGTCAGGTACCGGCAGATGAAGTAGTGTCTCTTACCAAATTGCTCGCACATGGCGATCCTGCCTTGATTTCCGATGATTTGATAAACCTGGTTGATGCGAAACAACCAATAGAGGTGCAACAAGTTGCCATAAATATATTGGATGGATTTAGAGATACAACTCTGGTGGCAAAACTCATAGACAGCTGGCCGGGATTGGCGCCTGCAACCCGCCGAAGGGTCACTGATATGCTCATTTATGATCCCGGGAATCACGATTTATTATTTAATAGCTTAGAAAATGGAATCTTAAATATTGCTGAATTTAATTTTGACCTGGAGCGCCGCCGTCGACTGCTCAACAGCAAAGATGAAAGCACGGCCAACCGGGCAAAGAAGTTATTTAGCGATGCCGGTGTCGTTAAACGGCAGGATGCAATCGATGCGATGCGAGAGGTAATTGATGACCAGGGAAATCCGGATCGCGGTTTAAAGGTTTTTCGCGCGCAATGTGCTTCCTGTCATAAATTTGGAAATGTAGGAGTAAATGTAGGTCCCGATCTTAGCGAAATAAGTCGCAAAAGCAAGGAAACGCTTCTGCATGATATTTTGGATCCTAATGCCGGAGCAGATCCAGAGTTTATCAATCATATCGTAGAGACAGAAAATGGATCGGTGATCAGTGGCATATTAAGCAATGAAACAGATGCTACCATTACACTGATCATGATGGGGGGGGAGGAGAAAACGGTGAGTAAAAGTCAAATAAAATCGCTGCAATCTACCGGATTGAGCCTAATGCCTGAAGGCCTGGAAGGAGTTATTAGTAAAGGGGAGATGGCCGACTTACTGGCCTTCTTGCAGCGACCTATACTTTGACCTGCACAGTTTAGCAAACTGTAAATAAATTGTATTTCTGCACCAACGCTTCATGAAGGATTACGTAGCTTAGGCCATCTGGCTGCAGTAGCCAGCCAGGCAGTTTTGTACCATATAGGCCACTAAACGAGCACGAATGCCAATACGGATGGGGTTCTGCTTTACTGACGATTTCGGTCAGCATCTGGGATTTGTCTTGGCGTAAAAAGACACCGTTAATTGCTAAACTTACTTACAGTTTGCTACACCTCCAGACTTAATTCAATTTGGTCTGACGATGGTCTGATATGTAGCTGGCAATTGTTTTAATGGGAGCAACCCAAATTGCATTAGCCGGATCCTTTAAATAGGGTAGAAGCTCTTTTAGCATTTGCACCCTGGTGGTCTGCGGTCCCTGCATTCCGATCTCATGACCGGCTAGTATTAACCATCCCCCCTGTGTAATTACCTGATCAAGTAGTGTTTTAATTTCATTGAAATCTTTAGCATCAGAGGACATGCCCATCAGCTGCGCCATATCGCAAAACATGGGATTGTTGGGGGCTTCATCCTGCCAACCTCGACCGGCTAAAAAACCCTCCGCAACCAGGGGCACGTAGCTGGCGGTTGCATTTCCCTGACCGACAAACTTCTGTCCGCAGGGGTAAGCGAATGTTTGGGGAAGTCCCAGTCCTATATCACCAATTTGCACATTTGCCTCCTCTATTTCATATTTCATCGTTTCCAAATCCATAGATTCAAGGAAATACTCACGCGACCAATCGAAATTTGCAGTGCAGGGATGATGCAGACTATGATTGCCGATTTCATGTCCATTCTTTAAAGCATTTTTCCAACCATCCAGACGTTGTTTGGCACTCCAAATAGACACATAGAAAGAAGCTTGAACATCAAATGAATCAAGGATGGCCATTCCTGTATCGATCTGGCTGAAACGCGCGTCATCAAACGAGAGACTAACTGCCGCTTTAATTCCCTCGGGCCAGACAAATGAGGAATCGAAATGGAATGATGTCTTAGCACTAGTAGCTGGTTGATCGATTCTTTGCTGACAGCTACTAATCAGGGTAAAAATAAATAAGGTTGCCAGGAAATATTGCTTCATTAGCAAGTAGTTCGATCGGTAATCAGGATTATATCAATATGATCTTTATTTTTTCAAAATCTAAATCACTGTCGTCAGATCATTGTTGTTGATGCCCTATATAATATTCGGTAAAGTTATACGCAGTAACTACTTCTTATAAGCCTCATTAATGATTTCTTTTTCAAAAATCCGAATAATCAGCCGGTCGTAATAGATAGGTATTGTTTTTCGATACGGTATTTTTATACTCTTCCATTGCTGAGAGTTTTTTCCATGCCGGAGCACTTCGAAATGCATCCCAGTGTGCATTTCTATCATCCATATTTTCGAAGGTAGTCATGTATACTAAATTAGGAGTGTGAGCACCAACCAGCGTTTCTGAATAAAAAACGGCATTGAAATTCAAATCATCAAAAATCTTGATTTCTCCTCCTTCATTAAACATTTCGACCTTTTTACGGTAAAGCTTTTCACTGGCACCTTCATAACTTCTCAGTTCATAGATCCGATCCTTCATGGGAGATTTTAACTTTGGCTTCGCCATAGTAGGATGCAAATGAAATGCCCGTTGAACGCTGCTTTCTACCCTGGTATAAGCAGGTTGATCATGAGACGTATCCCAATAATCCCTTCCGGATTTAAGGTGCATATCATGCGAAGCTAATTGTTCCTCAATGTTGAGCAGCGAAACCAGATTAGCCGAAGGAACAAATACCCAGATTTCTTTCGACCTGGCGGTGTCATTTCCAATGGGCCAAAATACGCCAATATTCTGAAAACCCAGAGAATGCATCGCCGGCAGATATGCCATTTCAAGGTAGTTCGATACCTTCTCCACTTGTTCATTACTCTTTAGATGATAGGTTTTTAGAAGATAATATTCCGGCTGCTGAGCATACATAAAGATAGTTCCAATGATAAGAATTAAAGTAAGGGATATTTTCATTTTTCTTTTTTTATCGATTAGGGAGCACAAGATATCATATATTAAGCCAATAATTTAATTTCAATACCAATGCCCGATTACGTGGACCCCAAAATTCGACAGCATAATTATCACTATACACCACGTAAATATCAGAAAGCGGTTGAAAGCGCCATTGAAAGCGACTATTAATATTGAAATTGTCTTCCTGAGTATTATATTGTAAAAACGTTGTCCAGAATAGGTCGGTGGAGAATGCCAGTTCTATCTTGGGGCCAATAAGGCTGAGGCTTTCATGGCCATATGGGTCTGGAAAATTTAATTCATTTTGCACAAAGTTCAATCCAAAATTTCCCCAGGGTTGAACACGATAGTTCAAGTTCAGGGCTAGTTGGTGTCGCGTTCCATTGTAGAATTGACCGGTTTCAATTCCAGCCTTAAAACCCAGAGCCCTTCTTGCATCAGATTCGAATTCTACACCCACAAAATTAAAATGATATTTGGCGGCTGGTAAGGGTACCTGATCGGTAAAGTCAAATGGATACAGGAGTTGAATATCATGGTTGGCTATCATGAAATTAACGGAGCTGGAATTTTGCCACCGCACCATGTAATTAAGCTCAAATTCATTGTTGATAAGCTGGCCATCTTTCGTGCCGTCATATACATTGCGCAAGCCGATTTCATGAGCATTGACTTTCGGATGGATAGTGGGGTAGATAGTGTATGCAAAGCGAGTGAACCAATGATCAAATCCTATACGAAAAGATGTATCCTGCACGGCATCGTAATGGTATGATCTTGGAATGAGTCCAATATCGGTGATGTAATTATGACCTGTGCCCGCCAGATTTGTGTAGGCACTAATAGTCCTGCCGTCATATCCTATGGCGGAATTGTAAAAATAATTGTCTCCTTGAATGTCATTAGTAAATGATTTTCCGTAGCCTGCAACACTTCGCCATTTCCCATCCAAAGATCGAAAGTCTGCCTCCAAGCCGGTGACGCGATTATAATTATTCTTTGCAAACTCCCCATCGTGATATCGTTGCCGATTATGAAAATAACCTTTAAGATTGGTCCGACCGAAAATGCGTTGTTGAAATGAGAATGAACCGTAGTTTTCAGCTGGCTGATTTTGCAGATCTTTTGTTTGCATGTTCATGGCTCCCATACGTAGGTTTTTGTTTACATTTCCACTTAGTCTTGCACCAAATAATATGGGAATTGTGTTTCCATCTTCGTCCAGGCCGATCCGCCGAGAGAAAAACGGACGCATCGGTGGAATCCCCACATCTTCGAAAACATCATTGTTTTCGAGAAAAAATAGCCTTCTTTCGGGAAAGCGGAGATTCACCGTGGTAAGATTAGTGACCTGCTCATCTACATCTACCTGAGAGAAATCGGGATTCAGTGTAACGTCCAGGTTGAGACTCGAAGTGATTGCGAATTTAGCATCACCTCCCAGTCGAAAATTATTTTCAGCTCTGCCATCGGAGGCTTCAAAATCGCGAAATGAAGAGCTGAGCACGTAGGGAATGACCGAAATATTCCCTTTAGTGCGCGATGGTTTGGTTTCCCAATGCAGAGCTCCGGTATATCCCAGATCGACCCCACGAAACTGTACTGGTACCGGGGAC
>JABDLW010000315.1 GCA_013001805.1 Saprospiraceae bacterium
TCGCCATCCTGGTCCTTGTCCTCGCAGCGGGCGGAGCCAATGAAATCATCAAACTGCACCGGGATGTTAAAATCATGCCTTAACCATTTGCCAGATTTTGATTGTTCAAACCAGGCAAGGGTAAAACGGCCTTCGGAGTGGGCGCCACCTTCCAATACAACAACATCGACCAGCCCGTCTTGATTTAGATCAGCTACATCCAGTGCCGAGATGCCAGAAACGGTTCCCTGACTCAAATCCTGTGGCTCGGCAAAACTTTGTACCTGGCTGTGAGCAGGTTGGCTGCATAATAAAATAAATGGAGGCAGCAACCAGAATGCGACTCGATATTTCATTTTTTTTGAATAAAAGATAGATTTCGCACGGGATATCAAAATGGATAGATTTAGCTAATATCATGTCCCCGATATACGACTTTCTTCCTTCTTTAATTTAAAGTGTCTAATGTTATTTCTCTATCTATCTGGCATGTCTCTTTTTCTCTGATCAGTTCTGAATAAACAATACGACCCCTTTCTCCGCAAATGGTGATCTAAAATTTTGGCTACTACCGGCTTCACGTTCCTCATCGTACACTGTTTCAGCGGTTGACGGATTAAACCACTCAACTTGGATCGATCCTTTCGTCCTTGAGAGGTCAACTGTTACTTGATTGGTGTCAGCCAGATAGATAAGGTACTCTTTTCCTACGTTAGCGAGGCAATAACCGGATGATGCCAGACTACTATCCGGCAGCGTTCCTGCTAAATCGATTCGTTGGGCAAATTGCTGAATCTGACCTAAACTGGTCCGGATTGGATTGAATTCCTCATCAAATGGTTTTCCCAGGACCACACCATCATATGGATCCATGAAGATAGGATTCAATCCCCGGCAAAAACTCTTCCATACCCAATCACTTGTTCCACCAATACCCCATAAATGATCGGTATCGTTAATGATAATTTTACTTCCATCTGCAGGCGGAGGATCATCGCGGTAACCTCCTTCGGGATTTGGCGAAATCCAGTCAGCCGGACTGCTAAAAAGATCTTCGTTTTTTCCCCCTTTATACTGGAAAGTCATGCCTACGGGATGTTGTTTTAGTTTTGTCTTTTCATATGCATGGATGAAGTCTATCATATGGTATTGCCATTCAGTGGACGCCGCATGATTTTCATTGGATATTTCAAACAGGACATTATCCAAATCATTCACTAAATCGATCACTTGCTTTACATATCTCTCCTGGATTGTGGTAATACGATCATCTGCCAGTTCGTGAATACTCAGGGCAAGGCTATCCCCTTGTATATTTCCTCCTAGAGCCTGAATATTGTTTGCCGGGTTAAATGGGTGATTTTCATATCCACCGGGAGTAAATTGTAAACACCATCCTTCAAAGAGCATGATGGAAACGTATATACCATACTTTTCCGCAGCCTCAATACGAGATCTCAGGCGGTCGAAATACGTATCGTCAAATGTGGCAAGGTCAAATTTGGGTTTGCCATCCAAGGCGGTTCCCGGACCGGTCCTGGCCCATGGATGGGGTGACACCACGAGTATTTCAGTGTCTCTCCCCCAATTACCTGGATTGGTAGTAGCCGTATTCCACTTGGTAGACTCCCAGGCCCACAACCTGATGAAGTTGTGGTTATACTTTTGCATCCAGGTCAGATAAGCATCAAAATCAAAAGGGGATGGAGGGTCGGATAGTCCCATATCGACCAGATTGTGCCAGGTGTGGGAACCGGTCAGTAAAATCGCTGTTCCGTTTTCGGTGGCGAAATACCGGGGATTTTTGTTGCAAACTCGTAATGGGCCTTGGGAAGGGGCAGTACAACCGTGGATAACATAAAGGACCAAACCCATAAGCAGGACTGATAAACTCCGAGAAAGGTAATGCGATAAAGATGTTGCGCTCATTTTACCAAAATACTAAATAATTCAGAGTGCATTTTCTAAAATATCGATCGAAGATTAAGTCGCTGTTCAAATGCATATCAGAAGATTTATAATATCCAGACTTGAATTGTTCGTGGAATGGTCGATGTTTCTCGCATATTATCTTATGGGTTCATGAGAAAATCACACCAGCCTCCTTTTTGATTCTTTTCTCAGTGTCTGCTCAATTGTCTGCCTTCTCCATAAAATGATTCATGATCACACGTCATCGATTTCTTTTTAGTAAATTCACCATCTGTTGAAGCATACCTCAGGCCTCTTAATTTGCAGTGCGAGAGAAATTTATAGCGCTAAAGAGTCCGGAGACATGATTTATCCCGGAGAATAAATCATCAGATCAATGATGGTCCTAATTTATTTCGATCCGTTGAAGATTTCTGAAGGAAGCAGGTCATTCATTTTTGATTTCAAGATATATAGATGGGTTGAATTAAAATCATCCTCAGTCTCATTCAGAAGTAAATTGAGGTACCCATAATTAAATAAGAAAGGAAATGAAAAATTTCAAAAAAAGTATTAAGGTTATCTTTTTGCTATTCTTTGGCTATACATACATTTTCTGTCAGACACTTTCGAAATTCACCGACAGTGTAGAGATCATGAAACTCGACCAGACTTTGCATTCCAGGAGTCAGCTGGGAGGTGTATGCGTAGATCGCCTGGGCTATATTTATGTGGCAAATTTCCACGATGCCTTGTGGAAGATATCACCCAATGGGGTAGTTAAATTATTATCCGATGGTATGTATGGCTCCTCGGGGAATTGTGTCGATAGCCGCGGCGACTTATACCAGGCAAATTTCTATGCTAATACAATCGTCAGAATTGACCGGTTTGGAAATGTAGAGAATTACATTACCTCAGGTATCAGCGGACCGGTGGGAATGGTTTTTGATCCGGAAAATAATCTCTATGTCTGTAATTTCCACAGTAATAATATTCTTAAAATAGATACTGCAAAGCAGATTTCTGTTTTTGCAGAGAGTGAGCTATTCAACGGCCCTAACGGAATAGTCGTGGATAATTCCGGGATGTTATATGTTGTCAATTTTAACAATAGTGATGTTGTGCGCATAAACGCGAGTGGTGAATCTGATGTTTTTTCATCCACGGATGGCGTTGACGGGAATGCACACATTTCCTATTTCAATGACAAATTTTATGTTACTAAAATAAAGACAAACCAAGTGTTTGTTATCAATTCGGATGGTCACTGCCGGCTTTTTGCCGGAGGTGGAACTAGCGGTATTTGTGGTGGACCGGCAAACGAGGCATCTTTTTCTGCGCCTAACGGAATCGCCGTCGATGCCATCTCAGGGGAGATATATATTAATAATCTCAAAGGGCAATGGACCAGCAGACGACCCTCCACCATTGAAATCAGTCGAATTAAATTGCGTACATTATCTCAGATCTTAGCGACTCATCTGGATGCCAATGATCAGGAAGGTGCTACCAATGCTTTTTGGGAATACCATAAGGATACCTTTCATATGAGGGAGGAGCTGGGACCCCAGCTCAGTGCTCTGGGATGGCAATTTATGGCCAAGAGAAATGTTGCTGCCTCCATTTTATTGTTCGATTTGTTGTGTCAGGCCTATCCGGACCGGTGGAGACCGTTTTATAATCTTGGCGAGGTTTATAAAATTATTGGGCAGACGGAAAAGGCCAGGGCAAATTATGTAATAGCCCGTGACCTGAAGCCGGATAATCCTCTGGTGCTGGCAAGACTGGCTAATCTCTGAAGTCACGCCTCTTCGAAATTATCGCAGCAGAGTGCTCTCATATATATTGTCGATATTAGGTCCTTTATTATTCAGAAAATATTCAGAATAAATCACTACCCATGCGAATGATTTGCACATCCCTGTTTATGATTGTAGCTTATAATTTATCATTTACTCAGGCGAATTCAAATGGCAATGCCCTTTGCAGCCAAATACTGCAATACATGCAAGGCCTGACCAGTGGTTGTGAGATCTTGTATAGTCAGGACCTGGGACATGTGGATAATATCAGCAATCAATATGCAACGTATATAACAGGTTTGGAAAACAATACGGGTGTATTACTACCAATGATCGGCGGTGATTACGGGCTGGGGGGCTATGATATGAATGCAATAAATACCACCCTGGAGAATCATTGGAACCAAAAAAAATTAGTCACACTTTCCTGGCACCTCCCTAACCCCTGGACATCAGGAGATAGTTGGGACGTAACCAATCAGGACAAACTTGCAGATCTTTTGGACAATACCAAACCAGTGGCTGCGACCTGGAGATCTCAGCTGGATGAAATCGCGACTGTGCTGCAAGACCTGAAAAATAGGGGAGTGGTTGTGCTTTGGCGACCCCTCCATGAAGCTAACGGCTATTGGTTTTGGTGGGGCCATCCCGCTGCAAGCGATGCATCCGATGCAGCTGCATTTAAGGCACTTTGGCAAGATATGTTTAACTATTTTAGTGTGACCAAAGGGCTGGATAATTTGCTTTGGGTTTATTCAGCGGGAGAAGGACAATTTCATAATCCTACAGATTTTTGTTATCCCGGAGGTCATGTGGTAGATATCGTTGGTCTCGATCTATATCACGATGATTTATCAGTTGTACAGCCGCAAGATTTTCAAAATTTAATTAACCTAAATAAGGTCTTAGCTGTCACTGAATTTGGCCCGGACATACCTAATGATCCGGCTGACTATGATTATACTGTAGTGCATAATTTTATTAAAAACAATTATCCGGAAGTAGCCTATCTACACGCCTGGCATAGTTGGCAGCATACACCCGCACTTTATCACCACAACAGCTTTGTGGAAAACGTGAATGCCAACACTATCCTGAACGATGCCTGTCATCAACAAATAGATCCGGCAGTATTTGATCTCACCACCAATGCTTATGAAGTAGGATCTGATTTTGTACGAATCTACCCTAACCCATCGCCAAATCAGCTGAAGATAGAAGGTTTACTGGGCAGTGCCGATATTAGGATATTTGATGCACTGGGACAACTGGTGCAGAATTTAAATGGGATGTCGACACCGATTACTATTGATCTGTCGACATATGTATCCGGCCCTTATTTTCTTTCGATTATTAATCAGAATAACCAGCAAGTATGGACCCATACCATGATTGTAAACTAAGTAACCTTGAATAGAAGACCCATCAGTGCATTTCTCAAGCTACTGCAGCCAATTTTTTTAGTTTGCCGGTTGGAATGATCTGATTCTCAAAAGCCCGTCTCACCAAACCGGCCACATTTCTAACATTAAGTTTTTGGAAAAGATGTTTTCTGTGTGTTTTAATGGTCTCCGGGCTCACGCAGAGTTTTTTCGCAATTTCCGAAGTAGTGTATTCGGACATGATCAGCTTTAATATTTCCAGTTCCCGGCAGGATAAAATCGATCTCATGTGTTTTGCGGTCTTCACCATGTTATTGATTGCTTTTTCTACTGTTTCTCATGATTAATTAAACAGTTTTCCGAATGTACCGGTAGGTGATGGTGTGGCTGCCGGTTGGTTGATTTAATGCCCTGTCCGGGACTACTTGTTTCTGCATCTACCTTTTCAGTTGCTTCCAATGGCCCGGTAGTTTGCAAGACCTGAAAATCTTCCTTTCCATTCCTGACACAGGTCACAACCCAATCAAAAGAGAAATTACCTTCACCTCCTTTTAATTCTTTAACTCTAAAGCCATTGCTGGTCTTTTCTACAACCGCTATCCCATAAGTATCCCATTCCAGTGGAGTGATTTGCACCGTCATGGTAGAGGCATTTGCCACGATCTTGTAATGCTCAGAAAACTCAATAAGTGCTTCACCGTTAACTAATGTTCCCGTACCTCGCTCGTAGGCACCGACTTCCGG
>JABDLW010000379.1 GCA_013001805.1 Saprospiraceae bacterium
CATCGTAGGCTTTCGATTCGATTTATGAGAGGAAGCTGGCTAAGAATTTCACTTTACTCCATTCTGATGCTTATGTTTAGCTTGTGGTCACATTCATGGCCCATGTCTCTGGTCTTTAATCTCTTACTTGTGGGGATGACCGGGCTCATTGGTTCGATCGGTTTGGGCATCATTCGACCTAAGGATTTATGGAGCCTTTCTGACTTGAGCGAATACTAAGGATGCAAAGTTCTTTTTTCTACATTTGCAATCTGATCTCAATCTTATGTCAAAACAGTACCCGGATTTGAGTTTAGCCGCAATTTTTGCTTTGATTTGGCGGCATCGCAAGTTTCTCAGTATACTTGCGGCAATTACGATTGTGATTGCCTCTATTATTTCGCTTTTCCTCACGGAGTATTATCGATCTACGGTAGTCATTTTTCCTGCCCGTACGAATTCTTTATCCCTGAATGAAAGTAGTGTAAAGAGAGGCAATATCTCAGATTTTGGTGAAGAGGAAGAAGCCGAACAGTTGTTACAGATCATCAATTCTGAAGACCTGCAGGAAAGAGTCATCAGAAAAAATGACTTGTACCAACATTATGAGATTGATCCAAATGATAAATATGCCCGCTCCAAAATTCGTCAGAAATACCGGAGTAATATCACTGCAAAGCGAACAAAGTATAACTCTATTGACATTTCTGCAGTCGATATCGATCCTCAGAAAGCAGCAGACATTGCCAATAGTATTTCAGAATTTACAGACAGTGTAAAGAATCATATGATCCAGGTTCGAGCCAGGACATCCATGGTTATGTTGGATCAAGAACAAGAGAGGCTTAATGAAAAATTGAATGCTGTAACAAAGGAATTGGATGAATTACAAATGTTAGGAGTGGTTAGCGAGGTTGAGCGAAGTGGCTTATATGAGGGATACGGTTCTGCAATTGGGAATGCTGATAGAAAGACTGCAGAAGATATCCGTTCCCAATTGGAGGTTAATCGAAAATATGGCGATGAGTATGACGAAAAAAGAAAAAGACGCGAGATTTTGACGGATCAGATGCTCAGATTTAACAATTATCGCAATCAGTTCCTTGCCGATGCCTCAATTGACATCCCACAGAAATTTGTGGTGGACGTTGCTGTCCCGGCAGACAAGAAATCTTATCCTGTCAGGTGGCTGATCGTTTTGGGAGCGCTGATCTCAGTCCAACTATTTGCCCTGGTTTTACTGATCATTCGAGACAACAGGTGGTCTTTTCTGCGTGATTAGGTTTCTACATGCGAACTCTGCTGTGACATGAGAGAACATCAATTTCCTATTTCTTACAAGTGGATCATCATTGGCAGCTATGCGTTCCTGGCCCTAAGTGCGCTAGCCTACCTGCGTGAGCAATGGATTGTGATTGCTCTACCTGCAATTATTCTTATTCTTCTCCTGGGCTTTTTTAAACCCAGTTATCTGTTTTTTGCCATTGCCGGGCTAACACCATTATCCATAAATCTTGAAGAATTAGGCAGGGGTGAAATCGCCTTTTATTTGCCCACTGAACCCCTGCTTTTTGCTTTTATGGTTCTAATAATTTTAGGGCAATTATATCGCGATATCATACCACGAGAAATTATTTTGCATCCTCTTTCTAAGGTAATGTACCTCTATATAATATGGCTTTTTATTACTTCACTCACCAGTACAGATCCAATCGTATCAATAAAATTTCTAGTATCCCGGCTCTGGTTTATTGTGCCGGTGTACTTTGCCGGTGCAACCATATTTCTTAAACCTAAAAATATACCTCGCTTCTTCCTGGTCTATCTGGTTCCATTTATCGGAGTGGTTCTTTACACCACGCTGCGTCACGCCAGCTATGGTTTTGAAGAAGATCCTGCTCATTGGGCAATGGAGCCTTTTTATCGTGATCATACTCAGTATGGTACTGTTGTTGCATTTTTCATCCCCATAGTTTTTGGATTCGTAACTCGTAATCATCAAAAGTGGCAAGTGAGAGCCCCTGGCACCATCGTGTTAGCGCTGCTTATATTCACTTGTATTTATACCTATTCCCGGGCTGCCTTACTTAGCGTGATTTTTGCTTTTGCTATTTGGTTTTTTGTCAAAATGCGTGCAAGCATCAAGATCCTGGTTGCCCTGGGCATAGCCCTAAGCTTAGTTCTGTTTCTAACCATTGATGAAATCCTGGTGCAGCTAC
This sequence comes from Saprospiraceae bacterium, assembly GCA_013001805.1. Classification (GTDB taxonomy): domain Bacteria; phylum Bacteroidota; class Bacteroidia; order Chitinophagales; family Saprospiraceae; genus JABDMH01. The sequence goes on from JABDLW010000379.1 coordinate 2,199, forward strand.
AGAAAAACCATACTGACTCATCGGAAAATCTTGTGGAAAATGTGGAGTCGATAACTAATATTACGACAGATGCTTCTAATCTTGAAAGGTTAAATCGTTGGAATTCAGTTTTTGCCATGGCAAAGGAACGGCCCATCTTTGGTTTTGGCCCCGGGACATATATGTTTGAATATGCACCCTATCAAAAATCCGGGGACTTGACGATAATAAGTACCAATTTTGGAGATGTAGGCAATGCTCACAGTGAGTATCTGGGGCCCTTAGCCGAAACCGGCTATATCGGTCTCCTCATTGTATTGCTGATGCTTTTTATCCTATTCCGTACAGCCTATCGGGTTTACAGACGACTCCCCGAGGGACAGTTGCGTCATTTTTTACTGTTTTCAACATTGGCGCTTACCACGTACTTTGCCCATGGATTTCTCAACAATTTTCTCGATTCCGATAAGGCTAGCGTTCCCGTTTTTGGTACCATGGCCATCGTCGTAGCGATTGACGTCCTAAGCCGAAAGCAATTTAAAGTCTAATTTCCATGTTCTTACTCGCCCTTGTCTCAGTAACTGCACTCGTCATTTCCTTTATTATTATTCGCAAACCCTTCATCTTAAAGGGCATTAATATGTCTTGGAAGTCCGGAAGATTTGGTCCGGCAATCAATGAATTGACCGAATTTGATAATAGGACAGTAAAGACCAGAAATACGCAACAGTGGAACCTTGATGAAGATTACAACACACATCAACTCTCCCCCGGGGCAATTGACAAACTTACTGCATTGGATACTACCTCTTTCCTTGTAATCAAGGACCAAAAGATCATCTTTGAAAAATATTGGGCGCCGACAGAATCTACGACCGTATTAAATTCTTTCAGTGTAGCCAAGTCTATCGTTTGCACCTTGATTGGCATTGCCATAAAAGATAAGCTGCTCCGGCTGGATGATCCGGTTGCCCGGTATTTACCCTCGTTTGCTAAACCTGTAAAGGATAAAATCACCATCGAGCACCTACTACGTATGACTTCTGGGCTGAAGTGGATTGAATCTGAAAGCAGCGCCCTGAGCCATAATGCCGAAGCGTATTACGGAAGATCGTTGGAAAGTCTCATCAATAATCTGGAGGTACGACGACCACCAGGGCAGGTATTTCGATATGCCAGTGGCAACACGCAAATACTCGCCATGTTGTTGACAAAGGTTACAAAAATGACGCTTTCAGAGTATGCATCCAAGAAATTATGGTCACCGATTGGCGCCCAACAAGATGCCTTTTGGAACCTGGACCGGCCAAATGGATTAGAAAAAGCCTTTTGCTGTTTTTATGCTACGGCCAAAGATTTTGCCAGGATCGGACAATTATACCTGAATGATGGCAGATGGCAGGATCAACAGATTATCTCAAGTGAATTCATTGACCAGGTTTTACAACCTTCCAACATGCCAGATATCTGGCTCAATAAACCGAATGATGTTTATGGGATGCATTGGTGGCTAGCTAAACATGCTGAATTGGATTTCTTCTATGCTCGTGGTATACGTGGCCAATATATCATATGTAACCGGGAGCTCAACATGATCATTGTCAGGATGGGACATAGGCGAAATCCGGTAGACCGCCACCATGGGCATCCACCGGATTTATTCGACCATATCAATGCGGGTCTGGAAATCATTACCTCCAGTCCCGCAATAGCTCCGTGAGTCCTAGGGCAAATGACATGCCAGTACCTGGCCATGGCATGCCTTTGTTTTTTCACCACATCTTACCTTCTGAACCCTAAACTTTTACATATTCATAGTATGGAAAAAGAAATACGAAGGCCCCTGCAACACGAGACCGCTGCCTATTACACCCTTTATATCGATCAGGTCGAGGGCTCTAACTATATGCGAACCCTTAAGTCAAATCTCAAGTCTACAGTCGAGTTCTTGCAGCAGCTGTCAGATGAGGAGTGGAATTCCAGATATGCCCCTGAGAAATGGAGCATAAAAGAAGTTGTTTTGCACATGGTCGATTCCGAAAGAATTTTTGCGTATCGTGCATTGCGGATCGCACGCAATGACATCACACCCCTTGCTGGTTTTGATCAAGATGCTTATGTGCCTCATTCCAATGCCAGTGACAGATCTGGCGCATCACTTATTGATGAATACCAGATGGTACGCCATGCAACCCTGGCCATGTTTCAGAACTTTACTGATGAAATGATGACCAGAATGGGCACTGCATCGGACAACCCTTTTAGTACATTGGCCTTAGCCTTTATCATCGCCGGTCACGAAAACCATCACATTTCCATACTGAAAGACCGGTATCTGGCAAAATCATAGAAGTTGCTTTGCAGATTAGCGACCAATGACAATTGGCTCATTCAGCTTTGCATACACTTGTTCCAGGTAAATCATTAGCGACTGATAATTGTCTGGTGTAATGGTGGGATCTTTTATTTCAATGTCAAATACGCATTGTAGCTGATTAGGTTGTTGTGACGTTTTATATGACATGACCGATACACCATCTTCTGTCCGTATAGACAGAGTTTCTGGTATCCTTAGGGCTTTTAATGCCTGAAATGTGGCATTAAAAACCACTTTCTCAACGATTTTTGACGGAAAAATCACCGGTGTTGAGCGGGTAGTTTCCTTAAAATAGAGCTGATTAAAGAAGGAGTAAAATATCGGATTAAAAGCCAGCTCCTCCTGATCTGCCGAAGGTGAAATATGGAAGTAAACCTTATTCTCAAACGGCATCAGCAGATTTTTCACGTGGTTAAATCGCACTGAATCGATTCGGACATCAGGACTCAGTGCCAGACCGCGATCCTTCCAATATAGGGCATTCGGGTCTGCACTTAACAAATGTCTTTCATTAAAAGCGTCGTACCCCTCAAAGTTTGCTGAGATGGATCCCGTTGCTGATAAATCTTCATGCACTTCGAAGGTGATCAGGATCATGCTAGTGGATTCCGGATCCGGAATTTCAACCCATGAACCCTTATAGTTCCTTATGATAATGGCTTTTTTACGATTCAACCCATTATCAATCAGGCCGATGGGCAGCAATGGATCTCCGGCATCAACAAATACTATTTCACGATCTATTTCAACGGCAATTACAAAGTGATTAAATTGATTAAGATTTGGTATTTCCTGATATGCAGGCATCTGATCGGTAGTGGTAACCAGCACCGGGTAAGCTGCGAGATCGGCTTCCTGTAACAGAGCAAGTAAAGCCATATTCATAGCTGCTTTGTTTACTCTTTTATCACCGTCTTGCATCTCCGACAGAGAATGCGAAGGAATAAGACCATAGGATCCATCCCATTCAAACTCTTGATGCACAAACTCATAGAGTTTTAAAAGATGTAATTTACGAGTGTATTTTGTATTAATGATCTCCGAGGCCTTATCGGCTAGCCATTTATAATATGCTCTTGCCCGATACTGCTTGCCAAAATAATCACTTACTGCCAGATCAGTAACTTGTTCCGTCCAGGTTGGCATATATAGTTCGATCTTACCAATAAACAGATCTGATATGGCCAGTAGAGCTGCTGGCTGCACCTGCTCTGGCTGAGGTGAAAACACTTCATCCACAAAAGCAGGAATCGCCTTAAAAGTCAGTTTGAGGCCCTTGAGAGGAACAGTAACCCTGCCGATTTTCAAACTAGTGTCACGAGCCTCCTCAGTAGCCAGGAATCTGCTATCCGTGATATGATCATGATAGACGGTTCCCTCAGGTAGCATAAATTGAAAGCAACTCTGCACTACAGGATAAGCTTGCTGAATGTTCCATTTAATCAAGTTGGTGTGAGGCTGGCAAGTGGTTGAGTAGCTGACCTCGATTGTATCAAATAGCTGAAGTGCGGGTAGTCTACAGATGTATTCTGAATATATGGCATCAAAGGGCTGTAGTTTAAAAGAATCCCTGGGCAGTGAATCATTCAATCCATTCGCATGCTTGATATAAATATTAGCGTTGGTTAAGCTTTCTTCTGTGTCCTTATCAAGCTCCAGTGAGATATTACTCAATAAGTCCAGATCCGTTTCCTGCTTGACCACAATTTCATAGTTGCGATCAAACTGCCACATGATATTGTCCAAATCCGAAAAATCAAGTTGATAACTTCCTTGATCGGACAGTATAGTTGTTACTTCTTGACTCCAAGCAGTAAAATAGAAAAAACCAAAACTTAGCGTCAGCAGAAAATATCGTCGCATTTCATCTTTATTACGAAGGCTGTCAAGATAAAGATTATCCCTTAAACTCCCTACAGCAGTTTCTTGTCTTAATTTTTCTTTAAGTTAACTGTGATCAAAAATTGCAGAATCTCCTGTTGTTAAGACATCACAACGTTCTCGCTAAAAGATCGCAAATTTGTCACCGGGTTCCAGGAAAGTGGCTTGAATTAATGAAATTGTCCAAACAGTCGCCAGAATGTCTAAAGCACCATTATCATCATGGGCCCCTACTTTCAGTCTTTCAATCCTCCACTTCAGTAATGCGGGATTCAGCCAAAGAGTCATTGCCCTTTACTGCATTGCCATCGGGTTAAACAACACTAATTTTTGTAGCTTTGCAGGCATTTTCAGTAAAAGGAATGGTTGAATTAAAGGAACGGATAGACATGGAAAGGTTGCCCAATCATGTTGCCATTATTATGGATGGTAATGGTCGATGGGCAAAGAGTCAAAATCAACCCAGGGTTTTTGGTCACCGTAATGGGGTCAAGTCGGTACGGGAGGTGTCAGAAGCCGCGGCCGAACTTGGCATTAAATTTCTTACATTATATGCGTTCTCAACCGAAAACTGGAATAGACCAAGATTTGAGGTTAATGCCTTAATGTCACTACTTGTTGAAACGATCAGAAAGGAAGTGTCAACACTGATGGACAACAATATAAAACTACAGGCCATCGGTGATCTTAGTAAATTACCAAATCAAACATTGGAAGCCCTGCGGGAAGGATTGGAAATTACCGCCGGTAATGACCGGATGACTTTAACCTTAGCACTCAACTACAGTGCTCGATGGGAAATCATGGAGGCCGCAAAAAAGATTCACTGGGATGCAACCAAAGGTTTGGACACGGAAAAACTTACTGAGGAAATATTTCAGCAGTACCTTACCACCGCCGAAATTCCAGACCCTGAATTACTCATACGGACCAGTGGAGAGCAACGAATCAGTAATTTCCTTCTTTGGCAAATAGCATATACTGAGCTCTATTTCACCGAGACATTTTGGCCAGAATTTCGAAAAAGCCATCTCTATGAAGCCATTCTTGACTACCAACAAAGAGAAAGGCGTTTTGGAAAGATTAGCGAACAATCCGCATAGATACCTAGAATGTCAATTATGATGGGCCAGGTCTTTAAGAAAACGTTAACGCCACAAATACATAGCAACAGTTACCTTCGCGGTTCGTTTGTACGATACATCAAAAACATTATGAGTCACCGTATTTTATTTCTTTTTTGCTTTTTGTGGATGCTGCTTCCCGCTATGGTGGCCCAGGATACTACGGAATCTTCCATCGATACTACGGAAGAAATCGTCATCCCTGATGAACAAATTGATTATAGTAAAAACAATGTGTATGAGATTGGTGAAGTGAAGGTGAGTGGGGCCAATTTTAGCGATGAGAACGCAATCCGTATTGTTTCGGGGCTGAAGAAGGGTAAAAAAATTACGATTCCAGGTCCTGATATCAAACGGTCCATCCAAAATCTTTGGCGACAAAAGCTTTTTACAGATATACAAATCATTCAAGAAAAGGTAATTGGCGATGTTGTATTTTTAGAAATCATCTTGCAGGAGAGACCTAGATTATCACGATATACTTATTCCGGCACCAAGAAGGTGTATGAAGAAGAGCTAAATACATTGTTAAAACCTTTTCTACTGAGAGGTGGTATTGTCACCGACGCAACGAAGGTAAATACCATTACCGCCATTAAGAATTTCTTTGTCAAGAAGGGTTATCTTGATGTCGAAGTAGAAGCTGTCGAAACACCAGACCCTAACGCTAGAAACGCCATTATCCTCGACTTTCAGATCGACCGGAAAGAACGAATTAAAGTGGAGGATATCGTAATGGAAGGTGTCGAAGCGACCACGCCAAAGAAGTTGCGCAAGCAAATGAAAAACACAAAATGGCGAAAGCGTTTCCTGGCTTCGTCTAAATTTATCAAGGATGATTATGAGGAAGATAAAAGAAGCATCACTGCCTATTACAACACTATAGGGTATCGTGATGCCCGAATCATTAGTGATACGCTCTGGCGGGACGATGAAGGCAAACTCTATCTCGGCATGACGATTGATGAAGGTCGCAGGTACTATTTTCGGGATATCACCTGGAAAGGAAATTCGATTTATGAAGATGACATCCTGGAGGAACGATTAGGGATTAAACCAGGTGATGTCTACAACCAGGAACTTCTGGATCAGCGATTGTCCTTCAGTTTGGATGGTCGTGACGTGAGCTCGTTGTACATGGACAACGGTTACCTCTTCTTTAGAGTGGATCCTACTGAGATTGCGATCGATAACGATAGCATTGATTTGGAGATGCGAATATTTGAGGGACCTCAGGCTACGATAGACCGGGTGTCTATTGCTGGAAACGACCGAACGCACGAACATGTGATAAGAAGAGAACTGCGTACCAAGCCCGGAGAAAAATTCAGCCGGGCGGAATTGATCCGTTCTCAGAGGCAAATAATCAACCTGGGTTATTTCAACCCAGAAACCATTGGTATGAATACGCCGGTAAATCCTAACCGGGGGACAGTGGACATCGAATACCAGGTAGAGGAAAAATCATCTGACCAATTGGAATTAAGTGCAGGCTATCAGCCCAGCAACGCTTTTTACCGTGGTGGTTTGATTGGTACGTTGGGTGTCACTTTTAATAATTTCTCTTTGAGAAACCTTAAAAACGGTAAAGCATGGAAACCACTACCTCAGGGCGATGGACAAAAGGTTTCTATCCGGGCACAGACGAATGGTCAGTACTATCA
>JABDLW010000386.1 GCA_013001805.1 Saprospiraceae bacterium
GGTTGTTATCGGCGACCATACTTAGCCTCAATACTCGTCTGTCACTGGTATTTTTTACCATTATGGTCTTGACTCCGATACTATCGACGGAAATTCTGGCGACAGAATACAAATTGAAAAATCCGATCTCTGCAGAATATCTCAATAAGCATCTGAGCAAAGAACTGCCCAGACTGATCCTAAACCGGAATAATGAGGCGACCCTGAGAAGAAAATTAAAATCGGATCCACTCATCCGGAATATTTACCAGGCCATTCAAAAAAATGCTGCGTCTGTTTTAGAGATGGCCTTAATTACATTGGATGTGCCGGACAATCCCAATTCCCAACGCAATCAGCTGGGTATTTCCCGGAATTTTCTATACCGGATAAATATGCTTGCCATGGTCTATTTTATAGAAGAAGATTCATTAATTCTGCAAAGGATCAATGATGAAGTAATGGCCGCATGTAATTTCCCAACCTGGAATCCGCGCCATTTTCTTGATGTTGGTGAAATGTCTTTGGCTATCGCACTGGCCCTCGATTGGACAGCTGGAAATTTACCCAAATCTACCATTGAATTGGCGAAGCACTCCCTGATAGAAAAGGGCATCAAGCCAAGCTGGCCGGAGGATGGCAAAAACCCGGGCTGGGTCAATGGCACCAACAATTGGAATCAGGTGTGTAATGCCGGAATGATTGCCGCATCCATCGCAGTAGCAGAGCTGGACCCAGAACTAGCGGCTAAAACAATCAGCCGATCCATTGACGGAATGAACAATGCCCTGGCACAATACGCTCCGGATGGAGTGTATCCTGAGGGAGCCATATATTGGGGCTATGGAACCATGTTTTCCGTGGTTACTGCCGCAATATTTGAAAGTGCCTTTGGAACTGATTTTGGCATCGCTGATTATCCCGGATTTAAGGAAAGTGCTACCTTCAGAATGTTATTAACGGCTCCATCAAAGCGCCTTTTTAATTATGCCGATTGTGCCGAAACCCCAGAAAGATACACAGACTTTACCCTCAGTTGGTTTGCCACCAAAACCGGGAATAGAACATTTCTAAATGAAGAAAGATTTATGCTTCCGCCAGAGGAAATGGGGCGAATTTCCCGCTTGGCTGGTGCCGGATTGGTTTGGACTGCGCAGTTTGAGGAAAAGGAAATTACAGAATTACCCAATGCCTGGCATGGAGGAGGTTCTAATCCCATTGTGGTCTTTACCGGAGGACCAGAAAATCAAAATGGATACTACTTTGGTGGGAAAGGCGGAAAAGGAAGTTTGAGTCATGGTAATATGGATGGTGGTTCCTTTATATTTGAGTTGCATGGTGTACGTTGGGTAATTGATCCGGGCAATCAGGGTTACGGGGGCTTGGAGAGGGCGGGATTTGATCTTTGGGGAAAATGTCAGGAATGCGATCGATGGAAGTTACTGACCAAAAGCAACTTTGGTCATAGCACCATCTCGGTGAATGACCAGCTGCATGTGGTTGATGGGTTGGCATCTGTTATTGATTTTAAAACAGGATCTGTGCCTGAGGCTACTATAGATATGACTCCAGCTTTTGCAGGTCTGCTGAAAAGTGCAAAAAGAAGATTTGTTAAGGACGGTCCTGCATCTATTATAATAGAAGACGACATTGAAATTTCAGCGGAAACCAAGCAAGTCACCTGGCAATTAATGACCACCGCCGACGTCAGCATTGTGGAGGATGGAGCATGGTTGATCCAGGATGGAAAACAATTGAAATTGAAAAACATGTCTCATCCGGATCTAAGGGTTTCTATGGTTTCACTTTATCCGGCACCCTTAAAATTAGACAAACAAATAGAAGACTTAAAACGGATTGAAATCAGGATTCCTGCCTGGACCATTGAAGGCAACAAGACAAAAGTAAAGGTGCGACTATCCAGCAACTAAAATTCCACCATATCATTTCCACTATTAAACACAATATAATAACCCCTTAAAGGATGTATTTTTCGATAGCAATAAATGATTAAACTGCAATTAATACGCAAATGATTCCCCGGTATACGAAATAAACATCCACCATCGAAAATTGAAAATTGAAATGAAAAAACCTGACCTAAATGTAGAAAACTGGCAAAAAATATTTAACGTAAAAAATACCAAGGGTCCATGCAAAAGACGGTATCTATTGATGATCCTTATACTATGTTCGAATGCTGTCGCTCTGCTGGCCCAAATTGAAAATGCATCATTCGAAAGTGAAGCGATAGATGGGGAAAGACAAATAGTGACCAAATTAGATGGCTGGGAAATCACTAAAGGTAATATAGAAATAATCAGTAGTAGTGTTTTTGCCGCAGTTGAGGGGAAGCAAGTTCTAGATCTAAATGGAGATCAACCCGGAAGCATCAAGCAGACGGTTAGGGGTCTGGAGAATAATGAGGATTACACTTTAAAGTTTGAATATGCAGACCAAAAGGGTAGAATTCGTGATCCAATTTCTCTACTAGCTTCAGCTGAGGTAATCATTAACGAAATAAATGTAGCAACGCTTCGCAATATTTCTCCGGCACCAAATTATATCGGGGGCATTGGTTTTGCATTCAGATCAACAGCCACAGGAACAGCCACCATTGAATTTGTTTCAACCACCTCAGGCGACATGGGATTAGTCATTGATAACCTGCGAATAGAAGAAGGTTTGCCATTGGCTCCTCCCCTAAATAATCAGTTAGTAAATGGTAGCTTCGAAATGGCCGTGGATAATGAAAGTGGTAATCCCCACCTTTTTGGAGAGCAGCTTCCAGGATGGCTCATCATGAGAGAGAATATTGACCTCATAGCGATTGACAGATATGGTACACCGGATGGCAAATGGGTGATTGATCTCGGTGGTCATGGTCCGGGAGGGATTGCTCAAACGGTTAGCCATTTAGTGCCTGGAGCGGAATATCGCTTATCGATGTTATACGCTCGTCATCAATGGTGGAACGAGGAAGATCCGCTCACCGGCCAGATATTTCTCAATGATGAATTGGTATTAAGTCTAAGTCGTAACCTATGGGCAAAGGCACCACGATGGGAAAAGGCCACTTTTGACTTTATAGCCCCAGCTGATGGCAAGGTAAAACTATCCCTGTTTTCCACCGCCTACAAAGTGGGAGGAGGAATCTTATATGATGATATCCGGATTGAAAAAATTAGTGATATTATTAAAACGAAGAGAATACCGGTCCTAATTATTGATGGTTTTAGTAATCATCAATGGGATACCAATACTGTATATCTTCAGAAGATACTTGAGTCGAGTGGGAAATTTGACGTTTCGGTCAGTACCTGTCCAAAACAAGACCCTGATAAATCTACATGGGAAAATTGGAACCCCGATTTTAACTCCTATCCAGTGGTAATTCAGACGT
>JABDLW010000404.1 GCA_013001805.1 Saprospiraceae bacterium
GTACCATTCGGACCAGTGGCGAGATAAACCGGCCAGCAACCGGCAGTGCTAACTTATTGCCCATCTGTTATGGGGTTGTGGAGAATAATGGCACTATACGATCAGGATCAGGGAATTTTTCAGTTTCTATTGATCCATCATCCAGCAATAAATTTTATGTGGATATTGACAATGTAGACTTTGACATCGATAATCACATTGCGCTGGTTTCTGCATATGGGATATCGGGTGCAAATGCTGCATACGAAAAGTCTGATACAGGATCTGGCGAACTTCTCATTTTCACCGACGCAGGTTTGGGTGGTTCACCTGCATTTGCTTTTTCTTTCATCGTTTATGAACCCTAATTTGGAAGTTTTTATGATTAATTTAGGTGCCCAGCCTGTATCTGAAACAACTTTTATGACCAAGACTCTGAGCCTTCCCAGCATAAACGAGTTTAGCCGTTTTTAGTAAGTAGATATCTCCACCGTAGGGCAGATAGCCTGACTCTATTGGGGCTAGTTGCTCTATGTAGTATAGTGACGTGTTAGCTTTATTCCTGATGAACTTGTGTAAACCCAGTAGTTTATATGGCTTGGAATTCAAAGAGTCACTTGATGATACCAAGTATTGGATCGAAAACAAAACATATTCACTTGATGAAATTGCCATTAGATTTAAATATTGAATCGTCTCAATATACTGCTTTACGAATGGAAATTAATTCAATTTGCCAGGAACTAAAGCTAACATGCGATGCCCTAATGATGCCTTAATAAGTATATTAAGCTTATTGGTGGTGCGTTTCTAAGAGATGTGATGCGACTTTAGATTGCTACACAATACCCCACTTCCGGCCGGAACGTCGCGCGCAATTAATCTAAGTTTGTGCCGTTTTGAGGGAATGAAAATCCACAAGGCCCACATAATTAAATTTACCTTTCTGTTCCTAGCCCTATTTCAGAATGAGATTTATGCATGCAGTATGTATAAAATTACTGTTGATGGAAAAACAATGGTTGGATGCAACGAAGATGCCTGGAGAACTACTTCGAGAATTTGGTTTGAAAACGCTAAAAATGCCGATGAATATGGTGCAGGGTTTACTGGATCGAGACAAGTAGGTTCAAATAGAACAGCCCCCCAATCAGGAATGAATGAAGTAGGACTTACCTTTTCAAGATTGGCTGCTTTTTATCCTATACAGGACAACGCATTTCCGGACAGAATTAAAATAACCGATGAGGAAGACTACTTAACCGGTATTTTACATAAATGTGCAACTATTGAAGACGTAAAAAAGTATATAGCTCAATATGATCACAGTTTATTTTTTGACCATGTTTTTATATATATAGACAGTACAGGTAAATATCTGATTGTGGAACCCTACCAACTCATAGAAGGTAATGAACCAAATTATCTCCTATCTAATTTTTGTCCATCCATTACAGACAATGAGCAAGCAAGAAAAATTGAACGTTACAGGAATGGTGAAGATTTTTTAAATACCCATGACGTAAATACCTCACTATCTTATTGTGCAGCTCTTTCAGACACCATGCATGTATGCAGATGCAGAAATGGTGATGGCACACTGCTCACTTCCATTTGGGATACAAAGGACAAATTGGTTAACCTTTACTTTTACCATGCATATGATACCACGGTCCAATTTGATTTGACCGAAGAGTTAGCAAAAGGCGACCGCATCATTCCCATCCCCGGGGTGTTTCCCAAAAACTCAGAATTTGAAAGGTTCGTCAATTACAGAACACCTTTCAACACTCCTTCACTAAGAATTTTACTTGTGGCCCTGGGTGGGATTTTGACTCTTTTTGCTTTACTTTTTAGCATTTCCGCGCTCAGTAAACACAAAGGAGTATCACTTAAAGCGGTCACGCTCATAGCTGCTATGAACTTACTGCTAGCAGCCTATTTGGCTGTTTTAGCTACCCATGTAAGTATCTACTATTTTGATGCACCATACAAAGATTACGGTTCAAACTTAATTAGCGTCTCATCTTACACTCCATTTTTATTGTTATTGACGATTACTCCCAGTGCTTTTTTTACCATAAAACGACTTAAGTCGGTTGAAATAAGAATTTGGATTAAGGCTATGTTGGTTTCCAACAATTTGATCTACTTATTGCTAATTGTAGGCTTTGGTTATTGGGGATTATATAGCATTTGGAATTAATAAAAAGAAGACAGCATCGACATCGGCTTTAGCAAAGAATTTATCATCCAACAGTGTGGGAAGCATTGGTGTTTCTTTCATGAGTAAAGGCATCGCCATAGGTCGCATCCACATAAGTGCATTTGGTCAAAAATATCCGGTTGATCAAAAGCTCGAGCAAGACAGATCAAGAAAAACCAGAGAATAATATTCGGTTTTTTAATCCTGGGACTTAAAAATTTGTTGCTGATGGATGATGACAGGTCAACATAAGTCACCCTCGTTGCTCATGAAGTAGCAAATCATGGCAAACTGGTATGTATATTATGTGCACATTTCTAAAAACGCCTTGTGCATGTGGTCTCGAACAACTATTTTTCGGCACGGATTCAGTGTCTGGCGAGCATATGCGATTTTAGCCGTTTGCGGTATAATATATATATCCACCATATGTATGATAGCCGTTGGTGGAAAGCACAAAAAAATAAACAAGTATATGAAGCCTTTTATGGACGGAAATGGAAGAATGGGAAGGCTATGGCAGACAGTACTCCTAATGAAAGAGAATCCAATCTTCGAATTCCTGCCGATTGAAGCAGAAATCAGAAATAGTCAAAAGGAATATTACGATGTATTTGCGGCTTCAGATAAGGAAGGAATAGCCACCAGGTTTGTAGTGTATATGTTGGAAATGATTCGGAGGAGCCTCGCGCAACTGATAGACGAACAGCGAATAAATCTTAATGATGAAGAAAGGATATCTTATTTCCAAGAGCACTCCGAATTTGAGACTTTTACACGGAAAGATTATATGAAAATGTTTAAAGATATTTCATCAGCCACTGCCACCCGAGACCTAAGAGCCGGCGTCGTAAAAGGTATATTGAAAAGAGAGGGTGAAAATAGAAACACGGTTTATAAATTCAGGAAATGAAACTGCACCTACTACATGGCAAACCAATTACTCTTGCTGCTGCATCGCACGACGTTTGCAATCAACTATTGGCGATTTACCGGTTTCATCCTTGTGAAGAAAAATTCTTGGTCACAGGAAACTTAAACCTGTCAGTATATCTTTGGTGGTGAAGTAGTCCGAAATCCGCCTGTTCTTAGCTAAAGTTTGGTCGTATTTCTACAATTTAATGTGATTAGAAAAGAAATATTGAACTAAGTTTAATGAATATTATTATTAAATATGGCCCATCAAAAACACTTCATCATGTCTAGTAAGCTTGAAAATCTGACAAAATCGATATTTTTAATCATCCTTCTGATCTGTAGTAAATCCACACCAGCACAAGACGGAACAATCTACCCACTAGAAGCTCCGGAAGAGCCGAATGCCATTCTACTTGGCACAGGAGGTGTAGATGATCAACCAGCCTCAGAAACCTGGTTCCGCCAGTGGGGTGACCCAATGGCGCGCAATATCACCACAGCAACTCTTACCCCATTCCTGCCAGAACCTGATAAAGCGAACGGTGCAGCAGTGATAGTGGCTCCCGGTGGTGGCTTTCGATGGCTCTCGATGGGTAATGAAGGCTGGGAAGTAGCAGAAGCACTGGCCGATCAAGGAATTACTGCATTTGTGCTGAAATATCGACTACATCCCACACCTGTGTCCCTGGATGACTTTAAAGACTGGATGAATCGTCCACGTACTCCGCCGTCACAACCCTCCGATTCTACCGCTACGGAAAATACTCCACCGACACGTCCCAATTGGGATTTATCCAACCAGCTAGCTGACGCTGAGGCAGCTTATGCCATGATTGTCAACCGGGCTGAAGAGTGGGGTGTCGATATTGACAGAATTGGCATGATTGGCTTTTCGGCCGGCGCTGGCCTCACCATGCACTCTACACTGAACTCGCAAACAATGAAACTAGCTTTCATCGGCCCGATTTATGGCGGCATGGGTCCTGTAGAAGTTCCAGAGGATGCTCCACCTATGTTTAATGTTATTGCGACGGACGATTTTCTCTTTAGAGGGTTTGGTATAATAGATTCCTGGCACAAAGCCGGCATACCGGTTGAATTTCATCTTTACCAAAATGGTGGTCACGGTTTCGGCCTGGGAAATCCTAACCGAACCAGTAATCGTTGGTTTGATGCTTTCACCCACTGGTTAGATGTTAATGGTTTTCTAACGGCCAAATCTGGAGAGTGATCAGAGGTCTTGCCGGCCAGGCATGAGAAATTGATTCCAGGAACTATTAGATTATCACCGATGCGTAAAAGTTACCATACATATGTCCATTTTTCGAATAGATCAAGACCACTTAACATAGTAAACACGAAATGAACGATATTTTAGTAAGTTCAAGGGTTTTAGATCCCATCCAGGATTCAGACTATTCCTATTGGTCATAATCAATTCCTAAATCATTTTTTTGCACTTCATCCAATTTTAATTCCAGCCTTTTTCTCATTTCTGCGATTGCATTTCGGTACTGAGGATTGGAAGCAAGATTATTATACTGCCTCGGATCATATTTCATATCATATAATTCCATGCCAGCCTCGGCATGTTCTCCATATTGAATATAAGCCCAGTCATCTGTACGTACTAAATATCCCATCGTCTCATTTCTTTTGGAGACCGAAAAAGCAAAGTCCCGGATTTTTTGTAAGGGCTGATCTAACAGTGGTGCAAGATTCTTGCCCTGGATATTTTCCGGAGGTTTGAATCCCGCTAATGAACTAACCGTTGGGAATAAGTCAATCAATTCTACAAGAGAATGACAAATATCGGGATTTTTACCTGGTACTTTGATGATTAGTGGTACTCTAACCGATTCCTCCATCAAGCTAACTTTCATCCAGAACCGGTGTTCTCCCAGGAGGTATCCGTGATCGGAAGTAAAAATGACGATGGTGTTTTCTGCTAGCCCTTCTTCTTCCAGTGTCTGTAGTATTTTACCCACTTGAGTATCCAAGAAGGATGTGGAAGCATAATATGCGGCAATGGCTTTCTTTTCTTGTTCGATCGACATCTCACCGTTGACACTGGTGACATAATTAATGCCCTGTGGAGGTATGTCATCCCAATCATTTTGCACGATGGGAGGCAAGACGATTTGTGGAAAAGGGTATTCCTCGAAATAGGGCTTGGGCGCTACAAAAGGTACATGCGGCCGGAAAAACCCCGCAGCAATAAAGAAGGGTTCATCTTTATGTTCTTTTAGCAATTCAGTGACCTTCTCAGCAGTTCTACTGTCCGTGTGAACCAGCCCTGTATTTGCCTTTACGATATTCATCAGGTTGCCCCCATTAAGATCTTTGTCTCGCAATATACCCCGGAGGCCATAGGGATTATTTTGCACCAGCTCACTTTCTCCTTCCGCATGAACTTCTGGTGCCGGGCTATTAAAGCGTTCGGTCCATGAGGCATCGTCATCCTGGCCATTTCTCCCTCTCATAATATCAACTGATCCCATGTGAAAGATTTTCCCTACCCGCGCTGTGTAATACCCTCTATTTCTAAAGAATTGCGACCAGGACGGCCTTGACGGCCCCACATTTTCCCTTCCACTCACATATCCATAGGTTCTTGTCGCATTTGGGTAATAACCAAACATGATAGAGGCTCTTGACGGGCCACACACCGGATATTGGCAGTAAGCTCTAGTGAAACGCATCCCCTCAGAGGCTAGCCGATCGATATTGGGAGTACGGCACGCTTTGTTTTCATAACAAGATAAAGCGGTCGTCGTTAGATCGTCAGATATGATAAAGAGTACATTTGGTTGACTTAGGTCTTGTGCGAGGATCGCACCGGCACCGATTATCGCAAAAATGATGCTGATACAATATCGATTGAATATAGTCGTCTTCCGAATCATAAGGTCAAGATATTTACCTGACCACCTTAAAAATCAGTATCCTTCCCATCCAGATCGAGGGATTCGATCCAAATATTGCGATAGCGTACGTCGTGGCCTTCTGCCTGCAACTTAATTCCCCCGGGTACATCGGTGATGCCCTTTCCTTTGTCATTGCCGCCATCAATACCTGAATTCGGTCCTCCCCAAACTTGCGTGATGGAGTGATTGGTGTGGGCTTTCACTCCATTGAAATACAGGGTTACCAATGCCTTTTCGGTCAATTGTCCCTGATCATCAAACCGTGCTGCCTTAAAAGTGACATCGTAGGCATTCCATTTTCCCAGACCATGGTACAAATGATAAGGTGTGGCTGCCTCATTTATGATCGCCGCCAGACCGTGGGTGGTGCTGTCGCCATCCAAAATTTGAATTTCATATCTGTTTTGCAGATACACACCACTGTTTCCTCCGGGAGATGTAATCAGAAATTCTACGTGTAAGTGGAAATCCCGGAACTTTTCCTTGGTCACAATATCGGCAGCCCCGTACTTTCCTCCCGCAGCCGCCGGATCATTGGCACTCATACAGGTACCGCCATCGACCGGATCCGGGACAATTTCCCATTTAACCGGAAGGCTGGCAGCAAATCTGGGACCCTCCCAATACGTCCATTTCTCGTGTAGCATTTCTTTCGAACCATCAAAGAGCATCTGGGCTCCTTCCGGTACCGGCGCTCCGACACCGAGCTGGCCATAAACCGGACTATATAAAATAATGAGCGTCAGAAAAGTAAAAATAGTTGGACAAAGTTTGTGGAAATATGGCATCATTCCTTTCTTATTAAAATGAGGTATGAAGGTAGTTAATTTCGGACTCAAACCATACCTGCAAATAATGTTGCTTCTCCAGGTCAATATCACCCATTTGGGTGAATTACGGTTGCATGATACACACTAGTTTTGTACAATGGAATGCAAAGATAACTCCAGGACCAAATGAAGAAGTTTTTCATACAAGCAGCAGTAGTAGGTTTCCTGACATGGGCAATCCCCCATAGTGCCTTCTGTCAGGAGGCCTTTTATCCTTCAGAACAGCGGGTTTTTAGCAGCGGGGCTTTTTCAGATTTAAATGCCGCTTACATCGGCAGATGGGATCAAATGCATATTGGTTTGGAGCGCGCCAAAGATTGGGCTGGATTTGAAGGTAATCCCGAATCCGGTCTCTTTTACATTGATAATTATTTTGATGGAACCAATTCCTCGGTGGGTCTGGGCTTTAAATTCGACCGGATTGCCGCTTTTTCCCGCAACCAAATCAACCTCTCCTATGCCTACAGTGTCAAGATTCTGGACAATGGATATAAGCCCTTACGTTTAATTCTGGGAGTACAACCATCCATTGACTTTTTCCGAGCCAAATATGCGGATGTATTTACTGATTTATATCCGAATGCTGCCCCTCCGGAAGGGCTTGATCAAGCTACTTTTGGTCTGAATGCAGGATTTATTATAACCAATGGTGCATACACGGATTACGAACAAAATGTTTGGTACGCTGGGTTGTCAACCCGGCACACTGGTATACCACTTCAGCAAAAAAATGACATTGCTAATCTCAAATACGCCGATTATATTTTCCTTAGTGGTTTACGGCAAAATTTGAATAATCAAGACCTCTATCTGGACGCTACCGGATATGCCACTATTAATCTCGCAGGAATTGATCTGGCGGGACTGATTAATTTTGAAAAATATAACCCCAATCACGAAAATGCCATGGGTGGATGGATTGGAGTGGGGCTAAAAAGCAATACACAGGTTTTTCAGGGAGCCAAGCAAATGGTATTTCAACTGGGATTGATCAGTCGTCTTTTCCAGGGACAGGATAAACT
>JABDLW010000414.1 GCA_013001805.1 Saprospiraceae bacterium
TTGTTCCATCACCAGCTGCATCGGAGGTCTTGGAAGCAACTTCTTTTACCATTTGTGCGCCCATGTTTTCAATGGGATCGTCCAATTCAATTTCCTTTGCTACCGTGACACCATCCTTCGTGATTGAGGGTGCACCAAATGATTTCTGGATGACGACATTTCGACCCTTTGGGCCCAATGTTACTTTTACTGCATTTGCGAGGGCATCTATACCTGACTTTAATTTTGCCCTGGCATCCATATCGAAGCTAATTTCTTTAGCCATTGTGTTTCAATAATTTAAGATTTAAGTAATAATGTTCAAAAACTTCTGGAAGACAAAATCCACTATTTGTCTAAGATCACAAGAATATCATCTTCTCGCATGATCAGGTAGTCTGATCCTTCGTAGGATAATTCTTGTCCAGCGTACTTACCATACAGTACGACGTCACCGACGGCTACGGTCATTAAATTGCCATCCTTTCCGGGTCCAACTGCAACGATTTCTCCACGTTGTGGCTTCTCTTTGGCGGTATCTGGGATTATGATACCTCCTTGCGTCTTCTCGTCAGCCGGAGCAGGTTTTACAACCACTCTGTCGTTTATTGGCTTCATCATATCTAGTAAACTTTAATTTAAATTGTTAGGAAAAAGGTTTAAACATGAATTTATGTAAGCAGTTCTTGTGCCATTCGATTTTTCCTGTCATAATTGCAGTGAGAGATCAAAGTGTTTCCGAAATCAACGGTTTTGCCAGTAAAGGATGTCAGTCTCTTTGTCAATATGGCAAGGATACAATGAAAAAGACCTGAAAGAATTACACTTTCAGGCCTTTGAATTATCCTTCCTAGAGGTTATTGTGAGAGTAAACTCTCACCTCCGCTACCTGGATTGACCAGTAATGTTGTGATTATACACAGCACAAAAAGAGCAATGGCCAGGCCCCAGGTGATTTTCTCAATAAAGTCCGTTGATTTTGCGGCCCCAAACATCTGATTGGCGCTTTGACCACCAAAAGTTGAGTCAACTCCACCACCTTTGGGGTTTTGGATCAAGACTGCACCCATAAGTAATACACTTACAATGGCGATCAAAAATGTCATGAATGTTACCATAGAAACTTATTTTTTCTGCTTAAGATCTTTTATTTTTTGCGCAAAGAAAACACTTTTTTCAGGAATAGTCAAACGCAGTCTTTCGTACATCTCGATTGCACGGTCAGCATGTCCTTGCGAGGCAAGCAGGTCGGCCAGTGCTTCAGAAACCAGGGTTTCATCAATACGTAGACTATCTTGTTTCCATGATTTTTTCTTTTTTTTCTTCTTTTTTTTCTTCTTTTTAGTTTTCTGCTTGGCCTCCAATTCAGATTTGACAGTTTCCGCCTCGTCTTTATTCTTTGACCGCTTGGCCTCGAGATCTACATATCCACTTACATTTCCTGATTGAAGTCGGTGTAGCCACTTTAGGAAGGGGGTTTCAAAAGATGTCTCATCTTCCCGGCTACGAATTTTTGCTTCTGCAGACTTCTTCTCCTCTTGCTGGTGGGAATCCTCCTCATCTCTAGGATCAGTAGCAGCATCTTTTGGAACGGCTATTTCTCCCGAAGGATGTTTCTGGTCAACTTTAGGCGGGGAACCTTGCCGGTCTTCATCATTCACCTGCTCGACCACCGGTTCGCCTTCCAAGCCCACAATAGAAGGTGAAGGGGAGGGATCCGTGATTTCCGTATCACTGGTTTGATGATCATCAACTTCCATCATTTCTCTGACCCCAGTATCTTTGTCTGCCAAATCTTCTTCAATGATTTCTGGTAAGGCACCTTCGAGGTCTTCGACAATGATCTGCTCAGCAACGGGGTCAGTTTCCAAAGGATCAAGCGATGAAGAGACTTCAGCAACCTCGGAATCGGATACATCTTCATCCGCTTCAATTTCTTCGAATTCAGTGTCTTTTTCGATCACTGCACCTGCAGGAGCGTCTGTCGTGCTTTCCTCTTTGATACTTACATGAATCTCATTTTCGAAATCTGCTTCCACTTCTGTTTCAATCTTCTCAATCCAAACCTCCTCCTCAGGGAAATCAGCATTATCGAAAGTCTCCGCTTCGGGAGCACTCTCGAAATCTACTGCTTTAAAGTCATCAATCTCGGAAACGGTTCCTGTTGCAGCTAGCTCAGAAGGACTTGCAAGGTCTTGAAATGATTGTGATAGCACTTCTAAATGTTCCTTCCCATAGACAAGACCTTCTTCTTGCCGCAAGCTCTGCAACTTATTCATCCATTCACCAAGTTTCCTCCTGTCAGGTATATATAATGCCGCTTTTTCCAGGAGCTCCCGATCGGCAGATAAATTTTCAAGATGATCTTTTACCGTCACTAACAAATGAAGATGAGCACAATACGGAAACCTTGTTTCGAGCCTCGTAAGGTCGTTTCGATCCACCGTCTTCAAAGCACCTGGGTGCTTAAGGTAGAAAGACAAAGGTTTGCCGTTTATAAGTGTTTCCTCCATTTATTTACTAGTGCGGGCATTACCAATTGGTAAAGGCCTTATTAAAGATGTCTTCTGCCAATTGCTGAAAAATGATCATGATCAGCCCATCCTGCACATCCAGCAGGTTGTCATCCCGACTGAAATCTGTGAAGAAGGAAAAATTGTTTTCCCAATTATCTTCTTCGTCAAGATGGTATTCATATTTGATTCGCACAGCGATCTCTAATCGACTAAATGCGGTAACTTCACCTGGCTGTGGAGCTACTGAAGTTACGGCAAATCTCGTGATTTCCCCACTGAAAGCCATGTCGGGATCTATCTCCACAAAATTTAAACGCGATTGATTCAAGAATTTCTGCTTGAGGTTCTCACTAAATTGCTGACCCAGATCAGCTGGTGCACCCGGAGCTCTACTTTTAAGTTCCGCGATATAAAAAGTCTCGGCTTCCGGCGGAATGCTGATACCTCTAAAGGAATAGCAGCCCGTTGATAAAAGCAGGGACATGAGTGTATATCCAATAAGCGTGCCTAGATGCCTCATCACCATATCCTTACCTCGCTAGGGTAGTTCATATTGCTTAATCTTGCGGTAAAGTGTCCTTTCAGAAATACCCAAATCAACAGCAGCATCTTTGCGACGTCCTTTATGTTTCTTTAAAGCTTTTTTTATCAAATCTTTTTCCATTTCCTCTATTGATAGATTTTCATCAACTTCCTCGATTTGTTGGTATGATGAACCTGACTGTCCTACAATAATTGGCCGGCTCAGGTCTGCAGGGGCAGGCTGGGCATGTGGGGGAGTCTCGGTGGTGCCAGAATCTTGATCTACCGCATCATATACCGGTGTATGATCTTCATTTTTTTTGCCAATAGCTAACTGCCTTAGTTGCTGATCAGGAATGTCCAGGTCATTATTTTGTATCAACTCAAATACTAACCTTTTCAGATCGTTAAGATCTGATTTCATGTCAAAAAGTAACTTATATAATATTTCCCTCTCTTGCAAATTACCCGTTCCGCCATTCCGGGAGATGGCTGGTAAATTTCGATTTCGCACATTGGGAATAAAAGATTCCAAAATCTGGGCGGAAATTTCTCTGTTTTCAGAAAGTACTGAAATTTGTTCCGCTACATTTTTCAACTCACGTATATTTCCTGGCCAATGATATTGCTCCAAAAGCATTCTGGCATCTTCACTTAAAGCAATCGGTGTGGTCTTATAACGCTCAGCAAAATCGACACTGAATTTGCGGAAGAGCAGATAGATGTCTTCCGGCCGGTATCTTAATGCGGGAACGTGAATTGGCACTGTACTTAAACGGTAGTACAGATCTTCCCTGAATTTGTTTGCTTTTACCCTCTCGAGCAAATCTATATTTGTCGCTGCGATTACTCTGACATCAGTTTTAAGAACTTTACTTGATCCCACCCGGAGAAATTCTCCGCTTTCCAAAATCCTCAATAGATATGCCTGTGTATCCAATGGCATCTCACTGATCTCATCCAGGAAGATGGTTCCTCCGTTTACCGTCTCAAAGTACCCTTTACGCTCACTGGTGGCGCCAGTGAAGGAACCTTTCTCATGACCGAATAGCTCTGAATTAATCGTGCCTTCCGGAATGGCACCACAGTTAATCGCAATCAATTTATTGTGCTTCCGTGGACTTAATGCATGTATGATTTTCGAAAATGCTTCTTTTCCCACACCACTCTCTCCAGCAATCAAAACCGATAGCTCGGTTGGAGCCACTCTTACAGCAGTGCTAAGTGCATGATCAAGGCTGGCGGAAACCCCGATAATGCCGAATCGCTGTTTGATGGCTAAGATACTTGAACTCATAAGGTTATCTGGATTTCTGCACTCTGGTGGATTTTCCCAATTAGGGTGGCACTGGTGGCGCTTTCGATGCGGACATCGACATAGTCACCCTTGCTGAGATTATCAGATTTTGGAAAAACCACCATTTTATTTTGTGTAGTTCTGCCCTTGAAGTGAGCGGCCGATCTTTTTGAATCACCCTCTATGAGTACCTTTCGAATGATGCCTATTTCCGCCTGATTATGTTTAAATGATGTTTCATTTTGTCGCGTTATGATTTCGCTCAACCTTCTCTTCTTTATTTCCAGTGGAATATCGTCAGGATATTTCTTTGCCGCTAAGGTTCCTGGTCTTTCCGAATATATAAACATGTACGACATGCTATAGTTTGCATAAGTAATCATGCTCAGCGTATCTCTGTGTTCATCTTCCGTTTCCGTGCAAAATCCTGCTATGATATCTGAAGATATGGCACATTCCGGTACTAACTCGTAGATGCGATCTATTTTCGAACGATACCAGTTGCTGTCGTAAGTGCGATTCATCATGCTCAAAATCCGCGTATTTCCCGACTGAACTGGAAGATGGATGTACTTGCAAATATTGTCATGTTTATTCATCGCCAGCAGTACATCATCGGTAATATCTTTGGGATGCGATGTCGAAAACCGTACCCGGAGCAATGGATCAACCTTAGCCACC
>JABDLW010000448.1 GCA_013001805.1 Saprospiraceae bacterium
TTGATCCTCAGTCAGTTACCACCCGGTATCTTCCTTCGTCTCGCCTCGTCACAAAACGACGATTTACGGCTTCAGCAATCAACTTGAGTATTTCAACAGCCTCCTAGAGTTCATAGTCGAGTCTAAAAGTAACACTCCGGGGCGGAGCCAACAAACCAGGCCGTTCGCTGTACTCCACATTGAATAAATTCCGGCATTGAGTTGAAAGGGTCATCCGGTCTGTCACCGCATACAGCACTCTCAGGTCGGTCAATGCATAACCTCGGTGTGTATCGCGAAATTTTTCCAGGCCTGGAACGAAGAGATAGAACACCCGATCAATCGCCTCCATATTACTTGTATACTGCACACTTAAGCCAACATTCAACTTGTCAAAATCAGTTTGTCCGTCAAATTTCACCAAATGTTTCGAACGATACTTCAATATATTGTAACCGGCTGTGGAATTCATGCTATCGCGTGCTGTAAAATTCTGGAACGTTGGATCTACAAAAGTATATCCAGCCATCATCGTTGCAGGCACCCCCAGTAAGTTTCCCCGTGCATTCAGGCTGACATCAATACCTCTGATCCTGGTATCACCCACATTCTGGGATTGAAATCCTTTGATGAGACCGGTAAAGACAAATTCCATCATATCGAAATATTCCGACCAATAGGCAGCAACATCAATGAAGCCGCCAAATTCACCCAATTCAAATCCCTGCTTCAGACCTACCTCACCACTCCATCCGGTTTCAGATTGAAGACTGAGATTGGGAGAAATCAAAGTAGCCCCAAAAGATGTACTAATGTATTTCTCGGCAATGGTCGGGTAGCGGTAGCCTTGCCCCCAGGAAGCTCGGAGATAGGTACCTTCAGCCAGCTGATAATTAGCACCGAGGCGAAATACCGGCTTTGTCTCCTGGATCTTACCATTAGGTATACGCTCTGTTCCTATGGCAGATGGACCCGAGACGGTATTTTGCTCATAACGTACTCCCAGATTCAAACTCAACTGATGCCATTTTTTCTCCAGCTGTAAGAAGGCCGCGATATTATTTGATTTGAGTGTTGTGTCGCCATACAATTCCGCCTGTACATTTGTCTTGATACCTACCAGGCCTGTAGTTAAGATTGCATTTATCCCTGGCATCCGGTGTAAAAACTGATATTCACCATACCACAATTTGGATGTATTAGACCTTCCTGCATTGTTGCGATTGTCTACATGAAAAAGCCGGCTCTTAAACTCGTGACGGTCTCCCCGGTCGTTGATGATTTTCAAATAGGGGTCGACTGAATATCGAAAGTAGTCACTGGTTGAGTAGGCGGATGAATCTCCCTGGTATGCCCCGCTTCCACTGTCCAACCAATAGAAAAAACTCTGATCTACTCCCCGATTGAAACTGCCCCTAATGCCGAGTTCTACCCGCTCCGTAAGCTTGTATCGGATCTTGCTGTTAATTCGTCCATATTGATCGTAGCCTTCCCGGTTTACACTGTTGCGATCTAAAAAATACACGGCATGTACCAGATCAAATTTTCCAATTCGACGTGCATCTGTTGCACTAAAGCCAAATTCTCCCGGCGCTTTTGACCACCATTTCTTTTGTGGATCCCGGGGTGCTAGCATCTGTCCGCCAAAAATGGAAATTTTGGAGTGTGGTTTCTCCCTGGCATACGCCGTTCGCAGATTGATGATTCCATTTAGTGCAGCCGAACCATAAAGTGCCGATGCTGCACCTTTCACCACTTCGACCTGGGCCAGATTTTCGATAGGAAAGTCGTCCCAATTGGGAAATCCAGCATCTGCCTGGTACGCCGGAATGTCATCTACCAAAACCAAAACTCTACTTCCGGCACCATAAGAAAATCCGCTACCACCTCTTATATTTGCCTGACCATCAATGATGGCAACTCCAGGAACTTTTCCCAGCACATCATCAATGCTGGTCGTATTTGTCTGCTCCAATAATGCCGGTCTGAGAATCTCCAGACTCACCGTGGTCTCACCCAGTGGCTGCTCGTATTTGCCGGTAGTTACCGTGACTTCATTGAGAAGATTAGAAATGGGTTCAAGCTGGAGGTTTAACATTTGCAAACTGTCAAGCGTTGGGACGGAAAACTCCAACGATTTGTATCCTACATAACTGATGGTGATTACTCTATTTTGTGGATTAATGCTAAGCGAAAATCTTCCCGTCAAATCAGTAAAAGTACCACTTGCGGAAGCCTGAACAGTGGCACCCACCAAAGGATCAGCGGATACCGCATCTATCACCTGACCCTGAATTTCAAGTGACTGCGCAGTTGCAGAGACCACCAAAACCAGAGAGATGATCCCTCCGATAAAATTCCCAATAATTCCAGAATGATTCATTTTATTAAATATTCCCAAATATAGGATGCTATGATTATCTTCAACTTACCTAAAAATACTTTCTATGAAACGATTTTACAGCATTATTATGTGTAGCCTGCTCATGACCGGCTTATTAGTGGCCCAGGACTCACCGGTTTGTGATCCCGACACAGCTTTTGTCAATAGTGGAGCTATTGTGCAACCGAGTCCACTGCAAAATGATACGT
>JABDLW010000451.1 GCA_013001805.1 Saprospiraceae bacterium
GGCATCCAGACAAATCGATCTTTTAATGCATAGTCTGAGAAGAGAGGTGTAATTAGATCATAAGGCAGTACTCGTTCATTAGCAATTAACTTATTATATGGTTTTCTGAAAAAATTATATTGCGAAAGTTTTTCGAAAGCGGGTTCCAGCGTATTGAGCACCACCGGTGGTTGCTGGTATTTGCAAGAAATGGCAAAAAGTACTGGCAAGAAAAGTATAGATAAAAGCCTCATCACTCAGCATTGAGTGCGATCGTCGCTGGTTCCACTTCAAATGCTGTTTGTTCACAATTAAATACTTCGATTTTATGATCAAGCAGCTTTTTTAAATCAGAAATTCCTTTTGCTGTTTCAGCATTTAAATTCGCGAATCTCAATTCATTCCCATTATCCTTTAAGCAAAGAGGATTTGTCGGATCGTTTGGGTCAAAAATGCCATCAATCAAGATGTCTTGTGGCTTGGCAAAAAATAACGCATTAACCATTTGTCCAAACTCTTTTGTTAAATCGGGTATCGCTTTTTTACGTTTAAAAATATTGTCATGTACATATACATTTTTATAATATGGATCGAACCCATTTTTAAGGTCAAGGGGGCGCTCGGTAAAGTACCATGATATGATGCCCAGACCAAGGGTTTTATATCCCGTAATTTCATTTTCATATACCTCTACATCCCGGTGAGCGATGATGACCATACCATTGCCCGGGGGTAAAGTAGCCACGACTCCACCTTCCGGTGCAAAGTTTTCAAAATTGTTATTGCGCGAAATATTGTGATGCACTTTCACACGTGCTCCATTGGCCTGAGGTAAACCGGGCATATCAAAAATTAGGAGCCCACCGGTATTGTTTTCGGCAATGTTATTATATGCTTCTACATCCCGGCTATTTTCGATTTCAATCCCGGCCACATTGTGATGCGCTAAATTGTTGCGAATGATGACTAAATTGGACTGACCTATGTAAATTCCCGCATCGGAAGCATAAGAGGCTTCACAGTCTTCAATCAGTACATTATTGCAAGCTACGGGATATATACCGTAACCTCCGTTAGTGGACTTTGCACCCTGGGTCCATGTTGTTTTAAGATTCCTTATTACTACATTTTTTGAATCCTGAAGCTTTAGGGCGTCACCTTTCGAATCCTGAATGGTAAAGTCTTCGAGTGTAATATTGTCAGCTTTGATAAGCATGCCTTCTGCGCCATCTTTCTGATTAATAAAGCTTAATATTGATTTCTCTTTTCCGGCTCCTTTTATCGTAATGTGACTAATACCATCTAAAGAAATAGATCGATCAAAACCAAAGATGCCTTCGGGAATGCTAATGATTGAACCGCTATCAGCCAGGATTAATTCTTCCTGGAAGCTTTTTCCAAAACTCTTGTCCACTGCAGGTGTCGGTTTCTTAGACTGGCATCCAAAGCAGATTGTGGATAGTAATACCAGAAGATATTGCCGTTTCATGGTTTAAAACTACATGATTGCATCTCAAAATGCAATCGACGGAAAGGATTATTCTAAATCGGTTGCCAGTTTCGTAGCTTTTCGTAATTTATGGATCAAACCAACAGCCAAACTAGTGTCAAAACCGACTAAAGTACTACATATTAGTGCCGAATGTTATCCAGCAGCTAAAACCGGCGGCCTTGCTGATGTTGTTGGCGCTCTGCCAAAATACCAGCAGAATCAGGCAGTGGTAGCTTCCGTTGTCATTCCCAAATATGATCTACCCTGGATTAATAAACAACAATGGTCAGAGGTGTTTTCGGGGGGTGTCTGGATGGGCTTTTATGACCAACCTTTCAAAGTATATTCCATTGATCCCGCAATTTTGGGATTTCCTCTCTTCTGCATTGAATTACTGGGAAAGTTTGACAGACCCGGTATATACTCAGATCCATACGGGAACTATTATGGCGATGAAGCAGAGCGATTTGTCAGTTTCCAAAAATCGGTTTTACGTTGGTTGCAGTCAGATGAGAGTATCCGACCGGATATAATGCATTGTCATGATCATCATACCGGATTAATACCATTTATGGTGAAGCATAGCCCGGAATTTCAAAATCTGGCTCAAGTGCCTACAGTTTTTACTATCCATAATGGGAGATATCATGGATCATTTGGGTGGCATTCGCGTTATCTTTTGCCACATTTTGACGATTATCTGGGTGGATTGCTCGAATGGAAGGGTGTCATCAATCCTTTGGCGGCGGCGATTAAATGTTGCTGGAGATTGACCACGGTTTCCAGAGCCTATTTAGAAGAGTTAAAGACTGACAGTAATGGACTGGAATGGCTACTGCAACAGGAGAGTTTTAAATCGAACGGAATTCTTAATGGTATAGATACGGTGGCTTGGGACCCCGCAACAGATCCCAGTCTGAAAGTAAATTTGAAAAAGAGTGTTCCCTATTTTAAGCGGGAGAACAAAGCAAGCTTAGTGGATACCTTCCATTTAGAAAAAAAATTGCCCTTAATCGCTTTTATTGGTCGATTTGCCATCGAGAAAGGTGCGGATGTCTTGCCAGATTTGGTTTACCGTACATTCTCTCAAAATTATCAGACTAATATGTTGATTCTGGGATCCGGAGAACCACCGATTCAACATGCTCTCGATAATATGGCAAGACAGTTTGCCGGTAGATTTAGTTTGTATCTGGGGTACAATGAAGACCTTGCCCATCAGATTTATGCAGGGGCGGATTTTCTGGTCATGCCCTCTCGTGTGGAGCCATGTGGTCTGAATCAGATGTATGCATTGCGCTATGGAACCATTCCTATTGTTCGCCGTACCGGAGGCCTTCGTGATTCAGTAGTTGATATTGGCGATCCCGGAGGTAGTGGATTGATGTTCAATCACGTGCTTACCAGTGATATACTGCACGCTTTTTCGCGAGCCTTGGAATTATATGAAAATAAGAAGAAATTTAATCAAGTGATTCAAAAAAATATGCAGCTTGATTTTTCCTGGGACAAGAGTGCTGAAGAATACCAAAAAATTTATGATGAAATTAAAATAAAACAGGTGATATGAAAATAAAGATGATTAGCCTTATTTTAGGAGGAGGCGCTGGCACGAGGTTATTTCCACTTACTGAAGACAGGTCAAAACCTGCTGTTCCCATCGCTGGTAAGTACCGATTGATAGATATTCCTATTTCCAATTGTCTGAACTCGGGTGTAGTAAGGATGTTTGTCCTGACTCAATTTAACTCAGCTTCTTTAAATAAACATATCAAGAATACCTACCATTTCGACTTGTTCTCACGAGGATTTGTCGATATTCTGGCAGCTGAACAGACTTTGGGAAATAATAACTGGTTTCAGGGTACGGCTGATGCTGTACGTCAAACCACCATTCATTTGAGAAATCATGACTTTGACTATGTATTGATTTTGGCTGGCGATCAGCTGTATCAAATGGACTTTGAAAAAATGGCGAAGTATCATATCGCGCAAAATGCAGCATTAACTATTGCCACCATTCCAGTTGACACGAATGACGCCGAAGCATTTGGCATCATGAAAGTCAACGAATATGGATTTATCGAGAGATTTATCGAAAAGCCAAAGAAAGATGTCCTGGGAGATTGGAAATCTTCTGTATCCGAGGACTTACGTAACCAGGGCAAAGAATATCTCGCATCTATGGGAATCTATATTTTTACCAAGAAAGCTTTAATGCAACTGCTCAAAGACCATCCGGAT
This sequence comes from Saprospiraceae bacterium, assembly GCA_013001805.1. Taxonomy (GTDB): domain Bacteria; phylum Bacteroidota; class Bacteroidia; order Chitinophagales; family Saprospiraceae; genus JABDMH01. The sequence goes on from JABDLW010000451.1 coordinate 3,716, forward strand.
GCCACAGATTTTGGCAAGGAAATTATCCCCTCAGCAATCAAATCGGGATATAATGTCGCCAGCTATGAGTACAATGGATATTGGACTGATGTAGGAAGCATTGCTTCATATTATGATGCCAATTTGGAACTTACGGACGCAATTCCCAAGTTTAATTTATTTGACAATACTCAAGTTATTTACACTCGTCCTCGTCTTCTGGCACCTGCCAAAATATCTGACACTAAAATCAATAGTTCAATTATTTCCGAAGGTTCCATTATTCATGCTGAAAGCATAAGTCGCAGCATAATTGGAGTAAGGTCTAGAATTGGGCCCGGAAGCAAGATCAGCGAATCAATCGTGCTGGGAAATGATTTTTTTGAATCTTTAGAAAGGATCGTCTATCAAGCACATGAGACTCCCATGGGAATTGGATCAGATTGCATCATTGATAGGGCGATTATTGATAAGAATTGCCGCATTGGAAATGGCGTCAAAATTCGAGGCCATAACACGCTAAAAGATGAACAGGCTGAGACACATTGTGTCGTTGACGGCATTGTTATATTACGAAAAGGCGCTTTCATTCCGGCTGGCGCGACTATCGGTTACCAAGAGAGCTAGTATGACAAAAACATTTTTGTGCGTGAGCTGCTACTTTAAAGGTGTAGCATTTTTGCAGGCATGCAAATCAGACGGTCACCGGGTCTTGCTCGTGACCTCGGCAACTCTGAAGGATCAAAACTGGCCATGGGATTCTATAGATGACGTATTTTATATGCAGGAGAACGAGGAAGGCCTGTGGAATAACCAAGATTTGATAAAAGCTCTGGCGCATTTGATGCGGACAACTAAAATAGATCGTGTCATAGCACTGGATGATTTTGATGTTGAAAGAGCAGCACTGATTCGCGAGGAATTTAGAATCCCTGGAATGGGACAAACCACCGCGAGGTATTTTCGCGATAAACTAGCTATGAGAATTCAGGCACGTGATGGAGGAATTCCCGTTCCTCCCTTCAGTGCATTATTTAATGATAATGAAATCAACGATTTTTGCTCTCGTATTCCAAGCCCTTGGGTGGTAAAGCCCAGATCGGAAGCAAGTGCAACCGGGATTAAGAAAATCCTTGATATCCATCAATTATGGGAGGTTTTAAACGGGATTGGTGACCGGAGAAATCAATATTTGATTGAACAGTTTTTACCGGGGGATGTATATCATGTCGACGCGTTGTCATATGAGAGTAAAAATATTTTTTTACGCAGTTCGCGTTATTTAAATACACCTTTTGAAGTAGCCCATGCAGGTGGTATATTCCGTACTATGACTTTGGCCGAAACAGATCCAATTCATAAGGACTTGGAAGTTATAAACCAAAAACTTATGGCAGTTTTTGGGATGATGCATGGAGCCTCCCATTCGGAATACATCAGAAGTCTGGAAGACAATTCATTTTACTTTTTGGAAACCTCCTCACGAGTTGGCGGAGCGCATATTGCCGAGATGGTCGAAGCAGCAAGTGGATTGAATCTCTGGAAAGAGTGGGCCCACATTGAAACCGCTTTAATCCATGGATCCAGGTATAAGCTTCCCCCAACAACTCATCGTCTGGCGGCGGCAATCATTTCATTAGCGCGATTTCAGGATCCCGACGATTCGCAATTCGATGATCCGGAGATCTGGTGGCGTATGCACAAGGAATACCACATTGGCTTCATTTTCCAAAGTGACAATCAGCAGCGCATACTTAAACTTCTGGAGGATTACGGCAACCGTATAGCCAATGATTTTCATGCAGCTATTGAAGCCCCGGCACGATCTAGTCACTAGGAGACTGTTGAAATACCCAACTTGCGCTGATTTTACTACCAATATTTTATTATTTCAAAATCACAAGCCGTTCTCGTCGTTGCTGACTTCATTGATCCTCAGTCAGTTACAGCCCGGTATCTTCCTTCGTCTTGCCTCGTCAGAAAACGACGATTTACCGCTTCAGCAATCAACTTGAGTATTTCAACAGTCTCCTAGGGCGGTATCCCTGTTTTGCATGATTTAATATCATCAAAAACCTGAAGTCTTAACCTAAAATTACTTTCCAACCTGCCAGTATAGACCGGAGGGCCAGGGATCACGTGAAGCTATAATTCTTACGGAAGAGCACAATTCAAGTAAGGGCTTGTTATTGCACGAAGCCGATGGACCCATACACAATCTCTTCGGTCTACGATAACAAAGTTAAAATTCCGACCAACTCACCATTTTGGTCGATGAAAGATAAAGTAAAAGTTCTCATTTCCCGTCTTCCTGGATGTATTCAACTTCTATCACAATTTAAATTAGAAACATTATGAGAACATTTCGGTCGTTTTTTATGATTTCATTGGGCCTATTTCTTTTTCTTTTTCTTGCGCGATTTATAGTGCTGGCTTTTGTGGCTGCCATTTTTCTCACCTTTATTGCTTTTGTTGTCAGAGCGATAAGGCACCATTCGTGGGGCACTGAGGAATCCGATTGGGATGAGCATAGGTACAGGCTTTCACCGTACCGGCAAAAAGAAGAACCACTTTTTTTTGAGAGAGAAAAAGAATCAACTTTTGATTGGAATCCAGAGTACCGCACTATACAAGTCCACTGATTTCAAAATCACTTTTCAACCCATTTTTAAAATTTGTTAATCATTAAAAAAATTAATTATGTGTAACAGACAAGCGCATTTTATAAGGAAAATGCACAAACATGGCTATGGAGGATATACTTTTAAAAATTTCCACAAAAAGTTAGATCGGTGGGAAAAAGATCCTCCTGCAAACGTGGAAGAATTGGATGATAAATATGTCTTATATGTCTACGCGCCGGGATTCGAGAAATCAGATTTTAAGGTGAGTATCAAAGACGAAACACTGGTGATTCACGCTAAACAGGATCGGGAAGAAGATAATGAGGGCAGATGGAGACGA
>JABDLW010000456.1 GCA_013001805.1 Saprospiraceae bacterium
GGGGTGTTCGGATTGACGATAATCACGTAATTATGCCCGAACCGATTTTGGTAGGTCGTAATGCGGAGAAGCTGAAAGCACTTTGCAGCGAATACAACATTAAGAAATTTACCACCTCACTGGATGAGGCACTGGCACTTCCTGGCTATGAGGTTTATTTTGATGCACAAGTGACGGGCCGTCGCTTCGAGTGTGTAAAAAAGGCCATTGAGGCAGGAAAACATATCTATTGTGAAAAGCCCACCGGCACAACCTTAAAAGAAGCCATTGATCTTTACCATATTGCCAAAGCAAAGGGTATAAAACATGGAGTCGTACAAGATAAGCTGTGGCTTCCGGGCATGCTGAAATTGCAGAAGCTGATTGAAAGTGGTTTTTTCGGAAAGATCCTGTCGATCAGAGGCGAGTTTGGCTACTGGGTTTTCGAAGGCCATACTGTGCCACCCAATCGCCCATCGTGGAATTATCGAAAAGAAGAAGGTGGTGGTATTATCATGGATATGCTTTGCCATTGGCGCTATGTCTTGGACAACATTTTTGGCAAGGTAAAAGCAGTGAATTGCCTGGGCGCCATTCATATTAAGGAAAGAATTGATGAAGCTGGAAATCCTTACGAGTGTACCGCTGACGATTCGGCATATGCCACATTTGAACTTGAGGGAGATATTGTCGCACATTTTAATTCCTCCTGGGATGTAAGAGTGCGGCGAGACGATCTCCTGGTCTTGCAAGTAGATGGTACTAAGGGTACTGCCGTTGCCGGATTACGCGATTGTTATACGCAAAGTTATGAGGAAACTCCGGTTCCGGTTTGGAATCCTGACATCCCCCAACCCATCGATTTTTTTAAACAATGGTCAAAATTCAGTGAGGAGGAAAGTTTTGAGAATGCTTTCAAGGTGCAATGGAAAATGTTTCTTGATCATCTGGTTACTGATAGGCCCTTCCCATGGGACCTGTTAGAGGGTGCTAAGGGGGTTCAATTGGCGGAACTTGGTTTACAAAGTTGGGAAGAGCGACGGTGGTTGGATATCTCCCCATTAACATAGCGTCGAATGGAGAAAGTAGCACTAATAACCGGGGGCACCAGGGGCATTGGACTGGGTATTGGCCATAAATTAGCGGAAAAAGGCTGGTCTCTCGCCTTGAATGGTATGCGTCCAGAGGAAAATGTTGATACTTTGCATGAGTTTGGCGACTACCCGGGCAAAGTGATCTATGTCCGGGGAAATATCGGCGATGCGAGTGAAAGAGAACGAATCATGCGAGAGTGCCTGGCCGAGTTTGACCATATCAATGCTTTGATAAATAATGCCGGAGTGGCACCAGCGACCCGGAGTGATTTACTCCAGACCTCGCCCGAAAGTTATGACCGGGTCATGGAGATCAATTTGAAGGGTCCTTTCTTTCTATCCCAACATCTAGCCAATCATATGATAAAGGCTAAGGAAGAGCATCCCGGGGAATTTTTTACCATTATAAACATCTCCTCAATTTCTGCCACTATTGCTTCGATAAATCGTGGCGAATATTGCATTTCTAAAGCCGGTATGAGTATGATGACCAAACTCTTTTCTGCTCGTCTGGGTGAATTTGACATTCCTGTCTACGAGGTCAGACCAGGCATCATTCTCACTGACATGACCGGTCCGGTGAAGGCCAAGTATGATCAGTTGTTTGAAGATGGCCTGGCGATCCAAAGACGGTGGGGATTGCCAGAAGATGTGGGAAAAGCCGTCAGTTCATTGGTTGACCAGGATTTTCCCTACTCGACTGGTCAGGTATTGATGGTAGATGGGGGTCTGACGATCGAAAGACTTTGATGCCGCCGGTAAATTCACTTATAAAAATTCTAAGGGATTCCTTACCTTGAGAGCAACGAAAATCCATAGCATGAACTCTTCCAAACTCTGGACGCTCTGCCGAATTGTCGTCTTCATCATGGTCATTCTGATTTTTTCACCACTCGTCATACCGGTAGGCAAGGCAGATCCATTTTTACTGGGCATGCCGTATACACTCTGGATGGGTTTTCTGGTCAGCCTAATTCTCCTGGCCTTGACAATTATCGGCTCGTTTGTTCACCCTGGCCGTGACGAATAATTAATGAAAAGATAAGCGATGAAAGGAACACTGCTGATAGCCGGAACTATCTACATACTATTATTGGTAGCATTCACTATGCTCACCAAAACAAAAGAAAAAGACAGTAAAAGCTATTTTTTAGCTGGTGCTAATTTAGGATCGATTCTGGGACTATTTACTTTTGCGGCTACGCTCTTCAGTACTTTCACCCTCCTGGGCATGCCAGAATTCTTCCGTACTCACGGAGTAGGTGCCTGGATTTTCTTGGCCGTATCAGATTTAGTCATGGTTTTTATTCTTCTATGGATCGGGTATCATCTCCGAAAGAAGACGCGTGGACAAGCTTATCTGGGCATGGCTGGATTTATGGAAAAGTGCTACGAATCACGACTTGCCGGTATCGTCGCTTTCCTGGGCGCATTCATTTTCCTCATTCCTTACGTTGCCATCCAGATCAGAGGTGTGGCGACATTCCTTCAAGGGGCAAGTGAAAATGGCTTGCCTCTCTGGGTATACGCTGTTGGCATGGTTGTGATTATGCTGATATACAGTGAAATTGGAGGCCTGAAGGCAATCATTTATAGCGACACCTTACAAGGTATTCTTCTACTTATAATCATTTGGATGATAGGTATAAGCTGTCTAAATAAGTTAGGTGGTTTAACTTCAACCTTCGAACAAATCAACGCTCAAAACGAAGCATTGTTATCGATACCCGGCCCTAAGGGACTGCTAAATTTTCAATTTCTCTTCGGATCCATGGTCGCCATTTGTATGATACCTTTTACCCAACCACAGGTTTCGACCCGCTTGATCATTATGAAAAACGAGCGCTCGCTATTTCGCACGGCTATTGGTCTGGGTACGTTCGCTATTCTGGTTATTTTACCCACTCTATTTATTGGTATGTACGGTGCCATCAAATATGCAGATGCCAGCATTCCGGAATTTCAGGCACAATCTCTGATTCATGATCAAGCTGGATATCTGGGTGCCTTTATGATTATAGGTTTGGTTGCCGCAGCAATTTCGACAGCAGATTCTCAGATTTTTGCCCTGGGGGGTGAAACCCGCTCTTTATTGAAAGGAGAGGATAAATCCATGGTGAAAATTGCACGGATCGGTATATTTATCTTTGCCGGATTGGCATTAATTTTTGCTCTCAAAACAAGCGACCAGCTAGTACTATTGGCCCGGTCCAGTTTTATGGGTACGGCCCTTCTGGCTCCCATGATTTTTACTGGTATTTTTTACGAAAGAGCTAACCGGATCATAACGCTCCCGTGGCTTACACTCGGGGCCATCATCATATTTATTCTCACCGAATTAGATGTTACTCCCAAAACATTTCTTGCGGTCCGGGCCGATTTAATTCTATTGGGCGTATTAGGATTGTATGCATTGATTTCCGTGATGTCAGACAAGCGACGTGCCTAGATTTATTTCAATTTAAATCCGAAGTAAATTGAGCTATGGCCTTTGTCAACAGTGAGTGTTGCTCAGGCAACAAATCTCCATTTATCATATTATGCCTGAATGACGGCAAACTATACGTAGATACCACTCTTAGCCCCAATCTTGGAAAGTTGTTTTCATAATATGCTCTGGCACTCGCCCCTCCCCTTCGACCTGGCGA
>JABDLW010000487.1 GCA_013001805.1 Saprospiraceae bacterium
ATACCATAGTTTTAAAGCCCTGAATCGGCGACCCAAAGGAATTCCCCAGTCCCTGTAATCATTCACCTCCCCTCTCGTCTGAGTTTTTAAATATTCGGGCAAAATTTCAAATGTCCGTATGAGATGATTGGCATCTTTTACATAGTACGCAGTGCAATCAAAGTTGGTAAAAAGCCATTTGTGAGGGTTGAAGACAAAACTGTCTGCAAGTTCGCCACCATTCATCATCCATCTGTATTCAGGAAGAAAGAGTGCTGATCCTGCATAGGCCGCATCGATGTGCAACCATAGATTATATTTCTGACAAACCTTTCCGATGCTCTCCAAATCATCTACCGCCACTGTCCCCGTCGTACCTATGGCAGCGACGACGCAACAGGGTTGTAGGTCATTGTCGAGATCATTTTTAATTTGGATTTCCAGTGATTTTCCGGTCAAGCGATGTTGACTATCCGTTTTAATTTTTACAAGGTTTTTTCTACCTATTCCGCAAATAGTAACCGCTTTTTCGATAGAAGAATGTGTTTGTGCCGAGCAATACACACGTAATCCACTGGGCACACCGTTTTCGTTTGCGTTAAAGTTTGTCACTCGCTCCCTCGCGCAGATGATGGCGACAAGACTGGCGGTTGAGGCTGTATCCTGGATCACACCTTCCCATTCTGAGGGTAGCCCCATTGCATCTCTCATCCACTCCATCATGCGCTCTTCTAATTCAGCTGCCGCAGGAGAGGTGTCCCATATCATGCATTGGGCAGCGATGGCGGAAGTAATCATTTCGGCATAAAGCGATTCAATACTGCTATTTGCAGGGAAGTAAGCATGAAAATTAGGATGTTGCCAATGCGTAATACCCGGAAGAATTAATTCTGTTGTGTCGGTCAATAATTCCTGGATGCTACAGCCTGCGTCCGGCATAGAAGGTGGGATGGATTGATAAATTGACCCGGGCTTGACCTTCGCCTTAACCGGAAGACTCGGAAGAATTTCGAAATATTGTTCGATCCAGCGAATAACACCTTCGCTATTTTTTGTAAAGTCCTTTCGTGTGAGCATGCCTCAAAAGTAGACATTCAGCACATAGATCAGACATTAATCCAGTAATTCATTTTTATGACCAAGCCACGATTTTTGGGGCCCCAGTTATCCGTGGCATAATTATCAGTATACACGATAAATAAATCAGAAAGCGGTTTGAAACGCCATTGTAAACGACTATTAATATTGAAGTTTTCTCTTTGTGTATTATACTGCAAGAAAGTCGTCCAGAATAAATTTCTTGAAAAATTAAATTCTAATTTTGGGCCCAATAAAAATAATTTGATCGCTCCATACTCAGCCGGGAATTCCAGGTCATTTTGGACAAATCGCAGACCGAAATTTCCCCATGGCTGTGCTCGATATTTAAATTCTGCAGAATACTGGGTACGCGTACCATTATAAAAACCTCCATGTTCAAAACCCACCTCATAATTAAATTGGCGCCGTGAATCGGATTGATATTCAACACCGAGGTAATTAAAATTATAATTTCCAACGGGTAGGGGGTCGTCATCAGTAAAGGCAAAAGGATAGAGTAATCCCTGGTCTTCGTGGACGAGTTCGATGCCAAATTGACTTGAATTGGCCCAATTCAAATCGTAACTAAGCGTCAACGTATTTTGAATAAGCGTCCAGTCATCTTTTGTAAAGTCAAATACATTGCGTAAGCCGATGACATGAGAGTTGATAGCAGGATTCCCCTCTGGATAAATATTATAATTAGCCCGGGTAAAACCGTGATGATAACCAATTTTATAAGTTGTATCCCGGACTGCATCATAATGATCAAATCGTTGTAGAAAACCCATATCAGCACGGTAATTATTACCTACACCTGAAACATTGGAATAGATACCGAAATTGCGACTGTCATATGATATAAATGCATTGTAATAATAGTTGTCATCATTTAATTCATAACTCCAGGATTTGCCATATCCAGCAGTGGCTCTCCATCTACCGGAATTGGACAAATAGGAATATTCCATACCGGCTACCCGGTTATAATCATCTGATAAAAAATCCCCCTCGACATAAGCCTGGCGATTGTGGAAATATCCTTTTATAATGGAGCGTCCAAATACTTGCTGATGAGCCGAGATGGAAGTGTAGTTCTGTCCAAAAAATTCATTCGTTGCTTTGGTCTGCAAATTCATGACTCCGATCCGGAGATCTTTGTTCACATTTCCTGAAAGGCGGGCACCATAGGCGATGGGTATTGGGTTGCCATCATCGTCCAAACCTATTTTTCGTGAGAAAAATGGACGCATAGGGGGTATACCAAAATCACTGTAGATATCACTATTCTCCAAAAAGAAAAGCCTCCTTTCAGGAAATCGAATATTAACCGTTGTCAGGTTAGTAACTTGCTCATCGACATCTACTTGAGAAAAATCAGGATTAATGGTGAGGTCCAGGTTGAGTCCTGAAGTTACGCCGATCTTGGCATCACCACCTACCTGGAAATTATTATCTGAAGGTATTCCTTCCTCAAAATCCCTAAATGTTGATCCCAAAACATACGGAATGACTGCGATATTGCTCTTTACCGGTTTAGGTGTTTGATCCCACACCAGCGCCCCGG
>JABDLW010000539.1 GCA_013001805.1 Saprospiraceae bacterium
TTGATCCATTTACAGTGGGTCTGGATCATGTGGCCCTGGGATGTGAAGAACAGGAAGAATTAATCCGTGTGGCAGAAGCCCTGAACAAACATGGCATACAAAATACGGGGATCAAGAGAGATGAAACTCTGGACAAAGAATATGTCGCCTTTAAGGATCCGGATCAGATTTCCTGGGAGTTCTATATGGTGTAGATTTTCCGTCCGACACCACACTGGAGTGCAGTTAAAATATCCAGCTGCCTGTGTTACACACCTTCATAAATGAATCATTTAAAAAAGTAAAATCATGGATAAAAATCGAACTGAATTGTTACATAAGATAGCCAAAACATATGTCGTGGATGGCTTGGGAGGCAAAAACTTTGGTACAATACCTTATCATCAAAGTGTTTCACTCAGGGCTCCTTTAAATCCCGGCGGTTCAGCCGTGCCAATCACCGGTCGCGATGAATTGCGCAATACCTGGTGGGCGCCCCTACCCACATTAGTAAAAGGTACCACCTTTATCGATTCATACATTAATGCAGAGGGGTCAAAGGTGACGGTCGAATTTTTTTGTGATATCATTGAGCCCGCCTGCAGATTGCGAATAATGGATCGATTTAAGATAGACGCCGACGGTAAAATCACCGAACAGGAAAACTTTTTTGACCCGAGGAATGTCACGAATGCGGGATGGGATGCGTAGAAATCAAGTCGTTTTAGAGTAACATTAGGATCGGGTGTGCGGGTACTTTATTTAAATACAGTCCTGTCAAATCCGAGAGAATCTATTTCCAAAACGCTTGAGGCATTAAAAGGCATTTTATGAAGGATTGGGGTATAGTACCGTAAAACCGGGTGCGCTCATTTTTTTTTGATCGCTGAAAAGACCATGCTGCAACTAATAATTTCTGCGAATTATATGTAGGAGAAATAAATCATTATGGATAAAGGGGCTATCTCTCTATTATACCGTATAGTGATATAAAATGTAAGGACAAAATTCAATGCATTATTGATATTCCGTGTGCCCTGAGCTGTAAGTGAATGGGAAAGTAAATGTCGACGCGATTTCTTTGGATATTGGATAGTCTAATCTACCGGCTGCATTATAGTTAATTAGAAGCCTTGGGAGGGTCGAAAAATAAACCATGCGGTTTTAAAGTTTCCACTGGTCTCAGGTCAACAAAGATCCGGTCAGGCTGCCGAGACTTTTCTCGGCTTTCTAATTTACTAAGTGCGGAAGAGCGTCCTCACCCTTCTTATTTAAGACATCATGAAATAATGTGGTAACGTTTTCCGGCAGCATCTCCACTTTAGAGGTGATAAAGACCCATTAATCTATTAAAATATCTATCCATGGCAAAATCAAAAAGATCTCCCTATTGCTATCAGTATGCAGCCAAATTTATTTGCACCTCCAATATTCCGGGCACATCCCAGACCACGGATGCTTTGCTGCCTGGTAGCTATCTGACGACGGTAAACATTCATAATCCTCACGAGCACAAGTTTGAGATCAGGATGAAAATGGCATCACCAGCTGGCATTTCAAAATGGATACCAGCTGGTTTGGGACCCGATGGTGTATTACGAATTACCTGCGCCGAATTAAAAAAATTTAAGATCCGCCTCATTCATGGTTTCGAAGGATTTCTAGTATTGGAAAGTCCTTGCAGTCTTGATGTCGCGGCTGTTTATACTGCAGGAAATAAAGAATCTGTCGTAAGTATTGATGTCGAAGATGTCAGGGAGCGCGTATTATGTGGTTGAAAAAATCCAATTTATATAGGGGTACCTCTGTTTACCCCGTTCATGGCCTGAACGTTCCCGAAAAGTGGGGAGCTGGATGGATCTTTGAATTCATACGCAGTTGAAGCTCAATTACATAGCTCCGGCTATGTGCTTTCACTTCGCCTTGTTTGGGCGGGATCTGCATTTCCCATGCAGATTCTCAGTTGAATTCAAAATCTCTCATCCTCAGTCTCATTCAGAAGTAAATAGAGGTACCCATAAGTGAAAATAAATCATAAATATGATCCGGACAAAATTCATTAAGAAAGGCAAATGGCGAACCATTGAATCATTTTTCAACACAGGTGGAATGGCCTATTTTAGGAATCCAGCTGGTGCAAGCATTAAAGTACGCTACGGCATTGGTTGGTTTGGCAAAGACCGGCAGAAGCAGAAACTGACCGGCACTTCCTACAAAAGATTAACTGTGGGAAAGTGGTCTCTAACCGGGGCAAGAATGCAAATCAAAGTAAGTACAGACACCGAGGTCACCTATGATGTTGTACCTGCTGAAAGCCCATTAGGTGTCCCTTCCATTCGCTTCTAATGCGCCGACCATCGTATATTTTTGCTGTGAACAGCAATTTTAATACAAGGAAAGGGCAATTCCCAATTAAGAAAGCTTGAAGTCGTTGGGGAAAGCTACCTCCTGCGATTGGTAGTTGAAAAACTTCCAATCTAAAATGATTTAGCTGCTATCTGGCTTGACTCCAGGGTACTGGTCATGATCTTAAAAAAACGGGCCATTTCAAAGCAATCTACAAACGGTCGAAACGATTTCAATTACCATAAACTTTCATTCTACATACGAGAAGAAGACGCATTTGGGATTTAAAAAAATGATCAAATTAGGCCCGCCATCGTTCAAACCATATGCAGTAGCATAACTAATGCATAACTGGACGGTTGAAAATCAATAGTTTGTGTAGGAATCATCGGGAACCAAAATGGTGATTTTAATATCAGGGTTCTGACCTGGGCTGGCTCAAGACAGGCTTGACCACAAAACCCAAGACTTTTACTTCCAGTGGCGCAGCCTTCTCCCAGGGTTAATCCGTCAATTTGAGTACCTCTAAAAATGCTTTTTGGGGCACCTCGACATTTCCTATCTGACGCATTTTTTTCTTCCCCTTTTTTTGCTTTTCGAGCAGTTTCCGTTTCCGGGTAATATCCCCACCGTAACACTTCGCGGTTACATCTTTCCTCAAAGCTGAAATCGTCTCCCGGGCAACGATTTTAGCACCAATGGCAGCTTGAATCGCAATGACAAATTGCTGCCGGGGTAGTAGTTCCCTGAGTCGCTTACAGATTTGACGGCCAAAAGCAGCCGCCTTATCCCGGTGTACCAGAGCTGACAAGGCATCGACCGAATCCCCGTTAAGCAGGATATCAAGTTTGACCAGGTCTGAAGCCCGGTAGTCTTTTGGAGCATAATCAAAGCTCGCATATCCCCGGCTAATCGATTTAAGACGATCATAAAAGTCAAAAACAATTTCAGCAAGTGGTAACTCAAATGTCAATTCAACCCGTTCGGTGGTGAGGTAGGTTTGTTTTGTCATTACTCCCCTCTTTTCCATGCACAGTGTCATGATCGTGCCGATATATTCAGGTTTAGTAATGATCTGGGCTTCGATATAGGGCTCCTCGATGCGATCTATCAGAGTCACATCAGGCAGATCATTCGGTGTATTGATCGTATGTGGTTGAGAAGGATCTTTCTTCATATAGGCGACATAGGAAACGTTGGGAATCGTAGTGATCACTTCCTGGTCAAACTCGCGAGAGAGTCGCTCCTGGATGATCTCCAAATGCAGCATACCTAAAAATCCGCATCTAAAGCCAAAGCCCAAGGCAGCAGATGACTCGGGTTCATATACCAGCGAGGCATCATTGAGCTGTAGTTTTTCCAGGCTGTCGCGGAGATCTTCGAAATCTTCATTTTCAATCGGAAAGATACCGGCAAAAACCATGGGTTTCACATCGGCAAATCCCTGTATTGCCTTATCGCAAGGATTCTCGACATGGGTTATCGTATCACCCACCTTAATTTCTTTGGAGATTTTTATGCCCGTAATAATGTATCCAACATTGCCAGCAGCTAACTCTTTGGCGGGAATTTGACTCAATTGTAAGATGCCTATTTCATCCGCTTCATATTCTTTGCCGGTATTTACGAAACGTACGTGGTCTCCCTTCCTGATCGTGCCATTCATGATTCTAAAGTAGACAATCACACCGCGAAAGGAGTTGAACACTGAATCGAATATTAAGGCCTGCAGTGGTGCCTTGGGATCTCCCTTTGGTGGAGGAATACGGTCTACAATCGCAGCCATTATTTCCGGCACCCCCAGTCCTGTTTTAGCACTGGCAAGCAAAATCTCGTCCCGCCGGCAACCGATTAAGTCTATGATTTGCTCTGCTACTTCATCGACCATTGCACTCTCCATGTCGATCTTGTTCATGACCGGAATTATTTCCAGGTCATGCTCAATGGCCAGGTAAAGATTGGAAATAGTTTGTGCCTGAATTCCTTGCGTTGCATCGATCAACAACAAAGCTCCTTCACAAGCTGCAATGGACCGGGAGACCTCATAAGAGAAATCCACATGACCTGGAGTGTCGATGAGATTGAATGTGTATTGCACACCATCACTATGGGGATAATACAATTGTATCGCATGACTTTTGATGGTAATGCCCCGCTCCCGCTCCAGGTCCATATCGTCAAGGGTCTGAGCTTGCATCTTACGATCGTTTACCGTTTTGGTAAACTCCAGCAGGCGATCTGACAAGGTACTTTTACCGTGATCGATATGTGCTATCACACAAAAATTTCTGAAATGCTCCATGGCTGCAAAGATAGCCTAAGATTTATGAATTTAGATTTGAGAATTGAGATATCAAATTTTAACCTAGCCGAACAAACGAGGACCGAAATAGTCCCTGGCTACGCTAACTCCGGATCCATCGAACTGTGGGGGAAAACTGTTTGCATTGATCTTTCATCAGCGATGGTACTGCATAAAGCGGATAAATTCGTGGAACGCCCTTATCTCGTCCTTTGGATCTTGACTTTTGAACTTTCATCTAGGCCATCCAGTACTTGGATATGGATTCCATCAGAAAGCCCCAGGGTCACCTCCCTCTGTTCGAAGCTTTGATCACCAATCTGCACCTCAACAAAGGTGGAATCAGCTTTGAAAATCACATCACGTTCCTGAATGGACAGGGCCTGGTCTACGCGGTCCAGGATGATGTCCCCACTGGCACTGTAACCAGCCCGGAGAAAGGCGTCATGATTGGGGCTTATAGCTGCCTTTATCTCAAATTTGACGGTACCCTCTTCGATCACGCCTTGCGGTGCGATATGTTCGAGGATGGCAGCGAACGTATCTTTTTCCAGTGCCCCCACGGTGAGCTCCAGCGGCATAGTTTCGCGCAATTTACCCACTTCCGACTCATCGACTTTACCTTCAAAAATCAGTGAATTCATATCAGCCACCACGGCAATGCTGGTACCCTCATTAAAGTTATTCCTCTCAATAACGGAAGTACCCTCCTCGACCGGAACATCAAGCACCATGCCATCAACCGTGCTGACTACCGTATTGGAAATCTGGCCATACTTCCGTGAGGCGCCCTCCTTGAGAAGCTGAAGATTGGTAATGGCTGCGTCGAGCTCCTCTTTTCTAATTTCTAAATCAGCTTCAAACTGTTTCAGATTATTTTTAGCAAGTATCCTGGCATTTTCGAGAGTCGTTTTTTTCACTTCTTTGTCCAGGGCAAACTGATTGTATTGTTGCTCGGATACGATACCATCATCAAATAATTGTTTATTTCGCTCCTCATCTTTGCGGGCATTTTCAAAGTTTGCCACAGCTTCCTGAATATCCAAATTGCTGTCAAAGATTTCTCTCTGCCTGGCCAATTCCCGTTGAGCATCGCGATAGCGAATTCTGGCCAATTCCACACTTGATTCCGCATTATTGATATTTACCGGACTAGGTACTAATTTAATTTTCGCCAATTTTTGTCCTTTCGTCACAATGTCGCCAGCTTCCACAAATAGTTCATCTACAATTC
>JABDLW010000558.1 GCA_013001805.1 Saprospiraceae bacterium
GCGTACAGGTGAGGATAAGGATTCCCTGAATTGGGGATCAAATATTTTGTTGGCCAATGAAGACCGGGTACAAGATTACGGTAATGAGATTGCTCAAGGTATCGACACCAAAATTAATACCATTGGCATCGATGTCAGCTATCAGTTGAAGCCTGGATTTTTTATTGATCTTTTTTACCAACATCGGAGTAAGACCAGCGCTCTGCCTGAGTATGGCCGCGATGACAACTACCTGGGGACTGGCATTCGTTGGAATCTGGGAAGAAGATGGCAGCAGTTTTAACTGTCATTATTCTGCTTCCTCCTTGTCTACTTTGATTCTAATGTTTCTAAAATGTACTTGAGATCCATGTCCCAAAAAACCAATGTGACCTTTAAGTTTTTGCAGGCCGGGGTGTTCCTTACCATCCAGGGTTCCGTTGCGGGTTACTGAGTCCAAATTGCCGGCGAGAATTCTTTGCCCATTTAGCACTACCCTGATTTGGTTTCCCTTTACAGATACTTCTTCACGATTCCATTCACCTACAGGTTTTAAGGCTCCCTTTTCAGCTGGTAAAATGCCATAAACGGAACCGTGATACTGATAGTCCTTGAGATCGGCATAGATAGGTGATGAATTGTCCAATATCTGAATCTCCTTTCCTTCATAAGCAGCGTCACCCCCCAGTGGAGCATGGATACCCAAACCATTATTTGCTCCTGGAGTTAGTTTAAACTCAAAGCTAAATGTGAAATCTGCATATTCTTCTTCTGTATATAGATTTCCACTTCCACCTCCGCTTCCAGGATAGATGACAATTTCACCATTCTCCACGACATAGTCGGTTTTGTTGCCGATCCAACCATCCAGATTGATTCCGTTGAAGAGTTGCACAAAGCCCATGTTCTGCTCAATCTCGGGAAGATCGGGAGCACCCATGAGTTCTTTCACGTAGACGTCTCTAAATTCCACACCAGTCCCGTGAGCCTGAAGCTCAATCGGGCCTTCTCTGAAAATAGGTAATTCCCTGTTCCAATAATTCTCAAGTACCGTGTTGTCTGTCACCAGCACGCCATTTAAGTATACCGTCACTTTGTCCTGTATCATAATGATTCGAAAAGTGTTCCATTCTCCCACAGCATTATCAGCCACTTGCAATGGATTCTTTTCATATACCTGATTGTTATACAATCCTCCTGATCCAACCTGGGCTCCATCCTGTACTCGGGAGGTATCCCAGATTTGAACTTGCGGAGTACCTCTGAGATAGATGCCACTATCACCATCTTTTGCAATCTTCCAGTCCACCAATAGTTCAAAATCACGGTAAGATTTAACACTGCAGAGATTTTGATATCCTTCCCCAAAGAAGACGATCCGGCCATCTTCAATTTTCCAACTGTCCGGCAACTTGGCATCGGCTTCCTGCTGCTTAATTCTTAGGTCTGATCTAAACATCGTATCCCGTGCAATAGGATTTTCCACCAATCCTTGCCAACCTTCCAGGTTCTTCCCATTAAACAGGGAGACAAAACCATCTTCATTTGGCATCGACTCCAGATAATTGTGTAGAAAAGCCTTTGTATATGCATCTTCTGTACCCGTCAAAATGCTGTCGGCCATTAACAGTCCCTCTCTGATGTCGGGTCCAGTCAGTCCCGTAGTTTCACCGCTTGCCGGTAGTGCCAGTCGCACCATTGTCTTAGCTGCATTCAATTTTAATTCTTCTTCCCCAAGGAATCCTTTTACGTACATAAAGGCTGTATGCAGTTTAGTGTCACCCATAGCACTGATAATTCGTGACTTATCTTCGATTGAACTGGTCAACGGCATTAGCTTTCTGAGGTGCAGCAATTTTTGTTCTGCTGATAATTGCGGGTGATTGCAAAGCCGCAATATGGCTTTCCTGGCATCTGGGTTGCCGTTCTGATTGTCAATTAAGTTAAAAAGGTGAGGTATTGCCTGGGGCCATTTCCAATCAAACAATGAATTCTGTTCGTGGGCCAAGATAAATTCTAGTGCTTTATTCCCGCCAATTGCCGGGAATATGCGACCTAAAAGGTTGGGATTTGAATTTCCAAAAGCGGTAATTAAGGGATCAAGGATGTTATTCTTATCGTTCGCTTCTGACGCTTTTATCTGAAATGCTTCTTCAATAAAAGACATTTCTTTGGCATCTTTCGCAATAGATACTAATGCTATTAAATCGGTAATAGATGCCTCACCTGTCAACTGAGGTATCGATGCAAAGGCACTCATTCTCACTTGGGCATTGGTACTTTCCAAATTGAGTTCAATCTGGGGCCACATGCTGGCCATTCGCCGTTCGGCAATCAGGTCAATGATCGCAGCCTTGTTTCTACCCGTACTCTGCTTTAAGGCATTTTCGAGCACTCCCAAGTTCTCCTGGTCGATCCAGCGGGAAAATTCCTCCGTAGCGCGATCTAATAGCCGCTCATTTGGAGTTGATACCACAATATTTTGAATCTCACTCAGACTGCCTCTTCCGTTTAACTCGGATACTGTCTCTAATGCTGCCAATTGAAGCATGGTGTCTTCTGATTTCAGATAAGATTTGGCGATGGGCAAGGCAGCTTTGTAGTTGCGTATGCGAGCTGCTGCCAGCAAGGCAATTTTAGAAGGATTTTCAACTTTCTTAATATATTTAAAATAGGGTTCTAATTTCAGGGCGGCATCGGTAGCCAGCGTTTGACATAATTGGTGTGCCAATTGAGTGGGACCTTTCTTCATAGTCTTGACCAGCAGTTTTTGAGCTCCTGACTCCATATATTTGGCTGCCAATTTAATTGCTACCTCCTGCTGTCTCATAGTACCCCCAGCCATCACATGTGTAAATACTGACTGCAGATGTTCTTTTTTGCCGGCCTTCGCCTGGTTTCCTATGTAAGACAATAAAAGGTCGTTGCCCGGGTTGGGATTTGTCTGTGCATTCAAAAACAGGGGTTCAAATGCCGCCATGCTTGAAGATTTAGCCAGACCTTGTAATGCCTGTGATCTGAGTTCGCCTTCGTTGCTATTTCTCAGTAGGCCAATAAGATGGTTGACTGCCTTTGGGGATTCAAAAGCCGTGATTGCCTTGGTAATTACCTCAAGACAATACCCCTGAGCTGTCTTCGCCGCAGCGATTATTGCGTCTAACGCTTCGTCGGAACCCACCTGAGTAAGTGCCTGAACTGCGGGTTCACATAATAGACCGATTTTACTCTGCAAGACGTCAACACTTTTCGATGAACCAAAAAATTGCAGTTGATCAATGAGAAAGACTTCAACTTCCACATCAAGATTTAATTCCAATGCCTGCAAGAAGCCCTCTTCGATGGCCTGATATTCATCGGTCCCCGGCCTTTCACCGATATATTTTGCCAGACCACTCAAAGCATAGCGTTCTTTAAGGTCGTTAGTTGACGACCGGGGAGGAACCAATCTTTCACTCAATGAAATGACTCCGGGAGTACCAAGATCAGCAAGATGTTGTACGAGAAGTGTCAGTTCAGCACCTGATCTGGCGGGAAATTGTGCCAGGACTTCTTCCAAATTGCTTTGACCCGATAATCGAAAATTACTGACAAGTAAGATGCTAGCAATTAAAATAAGTTGCTTCATAAAATTTTTGATCTGATACAATGATTAGATTAAATTGTCCAGTCACCCCGCATAGGCTGATTAATCAGGCGGTTGGCTGCCTCATCACCGGTAAATTGCTCTGCCACCGGATCATAAGTTAAGTTTCGACCTAACCTAAGTGCTGTAACACCCAGATTAACTAAAGTACAGGAACGGTGCCCATTTTGTTCGTTTAAGGCAAACTTTTGCCGGGATCTCACGGAGTCGCTAAAGACTTTATTTTGCGGCTTAGGGTCAGGCAAATTGGCAATTAATCGATCGAGATTTTCGATATCCGAATGCATGCCTTTGAAGAGCTTGCCTTGTGGCCCTTCAATAAATGCGGCATCTTTATCACGGTTTGCCCCGTCCAGAATAATCTTGCAGCCATCGGCATAGGTAAATTCAATTCTACGCCAGCTGCCCGCAGCATCGGGATGTTGCTGAGGAGCATCAACTTCTACTGAGACCGGGCCTGTGTCATCTTTTTCCAGGATATATTGCACCGGATCTAAGTAGTGTTGACCCATGTCTCCCAGGCCTCCTCCATCATAGTCCCAATAACCCCGGAAATTTATATGCACACGCGCTGGATTATAAGGTTTAAAGGGCGCAGGTC
>JABDLW010000595.1 GCA_013001805.1 Saprospiraceae bacterium
GCGATTAGGATAAAAGATGTTTTACCAAAAGATGCCTGTATTATCATCCCCCCCAATGTAACCGGCATCAGGTATTTTAGTCAACGTAGTATCTATGTCGATTACAAGAGTAATATTCATAGTAAAAAATACCTTTCCCAGGCCGATGTCCGTCGAAAAGAATTATACAATATGACTCTGGATGCCCGGAGATCCGGAAAAGATCTAGTGACGGAGGGTGCGATTTATTATAGCAATATGGACACGTCTGGTTTTCAAAAACTAAAGAAAGATGGTGCCACTCATGTTCTCACCAAGGTCGGTCACAAATTATATTTGCCGGAAGTTATTAGAAATAACGAATACATCGTCTACAAACTTTAGTCATGAAATTTGATGCACTTCAACCTAAATTAGGCATCAGAAAATCCATTGTGGCTTGAAATACCTGCCCGCCCAACCGAACCTCGTTTGGGCTGGCTAAATAAAGCACTTCGCTTAATTTTCTTCCATCACCATCATCCCTCAAAATTAGCTGCCGGGATGGTAAGAAATCGAAAAAGTCCTTCGCGAGGTTCTATTGGTTCTGTGTCCTGTTTTAATAATACTACTGATCCTTTAATGCGGAGACAGCGTGCTTACCTTGTTTTAAAGACAGTTTATGACGCAAGGCAGCTTTGACAAAATTAACAAAGAGCGGATGGGGTTTTTCCACGGTACTTTTTAATTCCGGATGAAACTGAACTCCAACAAACCATGGATGACTGGTCAGCTCCACGATCTCAACCAATTTCGATTCGGGATTTATGCCCATTGCCTTAAGTCCCCCACTATTAAAAAGTTCTAAATATTCATTATTAAACTCATAGCGATGACGATGCCGCTCATAAATCAGCGTTTTCTGATAAGCATCAAATGTCTTGGACTCTTTCTTCACTTCGCAGGCATAGGCTCCGAGTCGCATGGTGCCGCCCTTCTTGGTGATTGTCTTTTGTTCAGACATGAGATCAATCACAGGATAGGGCGATTTTGCGGAAACCTCAGTAGAGGCCGCACCGGCTAGATTTAATACATTACGAGCAAATTCAACCACCGCACATTGCATACCCAGACAAATGCCAAAAAAAGGAATGTTGTTCTCACGTACGTAGGAAATAGCTTTAATCTTTCCCTCAATGCCTCTCGATCCAAACCCGGGAGCAACGAGGAGACCGGATACGTCTCCCAATGCTTCCTCCAGATCATCCCCATTCAATATCGATTCAGAATGAATTTTTACCACTTCCACCAGACACTCATTGACAGCCCCGGCATGAACAAACGATTCATAAATGGATTTATAGGCATCCTGCAACTCCATATACTTTCCGATCAGTCCAATCTTTACAACCGTGGTGGGATTTTTCAGCTTAGTGAGGAAACTCTTCCAACTGGAAAGGTCCGGTGTTTTTCTGGGATCTAATTTTAATTTCTCGATCACAGTGATATCCAGCTTTTCCTCCTGCATCAATACCGGAACATCATATATAGTCTCAGCATCGATTGCTTCTATTACTGCATTTACATGCACATTGCAGAAGAGCGCCAGCTTCTTGCGAATCTCAGTCGTGAGCGGATGCTCGGTACGGCACACCAGAATGTCTGGCTGGACACCCGAATTGAGTAGTTCTTTAACCGAATGTTGGGTGGGTTTTGTTTTTAACTCCTTGGCCGCGCCAAGATATGGTATCAAAGTAAGATGTACCACCAGGCAATTTTCCGATCCCAATTCGTTACGCATTTGCCGTACGGCCTCAATATATGGGAGGGACTCAATATCACCAACTGTACCTCCAATCTCAGTAATCACTATCTCAAAATGTCCATCTCCCGCCAGTCGACAAACACGTCTTTTTATTTCATCGGTAATATGGGGAATAACCTGAACGGTTTTGCCAAGATAATCACCGGCTCTTTCTTTATTTATAACGGTCTGATAAATCCTTCCCGTAGTTACATTGTTGGCTTGAGAAGTAGGCTCGTTCAGGAACCTTTCGTAATGCCCTAAATCCAAATCCGTCTCTGCTCCATCGTCTGTGACATAACATTCACCGTGCTCATAAGGATTCAGAGTGCCCGGATCAACATTAATATATGGATCAAATTTTTGAATGGATACGCTATATCCCCGGGCCTGAAGTAACTTGGCCAGAGAAGCTGAAATGATACCCTTTCCCAAGGAAGATGTGACTCCACCCGTAACAAAGACGTATTTAGTCATATTAAAAAGAACAGTTATATTAACATTTGCTTGCTACGGAACCCAAAGGTACTATATACTTTCAAACTCGCGGTCTCAAATGGGAATTAATCTCGGTAATTCATAAAAATTCCGCCTTTACAATTGCAAAATATGATCTTCCCCTTTGGCTCGACGGATCACATAAAATAAAGTAAATTGTGCAAGAGATTTGTGACTTTACCAGTCCGAATCAGATAACTCAAGGCTAGCCAGATGAATTTGATGGCCGGCTGGATCCTGATAAAAAGCATATGATGAAAAAGTTCTTTTACCCCTGCTGGCTGGCGCTATTATTCTGTCTATTGGGCACACAACCGGTAGCGAGCCAGGAAATACAATTTGAGGAGGCACTTTATAGTGGCTTAGAATGGAGACTCGTAGGTCCCTTTAGAGGAGGACGTGCGGGAACCGTCTGTGGTGTGGCTCACCGGCCTAATCTCTACTACATGGGAACTGCGGGAGGTGGTGTGTGGAAGACAATCGATGGAGGCAACACCTGGTACTGTATTTCAGATGGCTTTTTTGGAGGTTCGATCGGTGCTGTAGCAGTGGCACAAAGTGATCCGAATGTAATTTATGTAGGTGAAGGCGAACAAACGATTCGCGGGGATGTATCGAGCGGAAGGGGCTGCTGGAAATCGTTAGATGCTGGAAAAACATGGACCTCGATTGGTTTGCCTGATAGCGAACACATTAGCCGGATCAGGATCCACCCATCGAATGCGGATGTGGTTTATGTCGCATCAATGGGAAATTTGTGGAAACCAAACGAAGAAAGGGGCATTTTTAAATCAACTGATGGCGGCGCGAGCTGGACAAAAGTGCTTTATGTTTCCGATACGACAGCTGCTATTGACCTGGTGATGGACCCGGGAAATCCAAGAATTTTATATGCGGGGATGTGGGATATCAAACGAAATGGCTACCGAATGGATAGCGGTGGTGCCGGAAGTGGTCTCTGGAAAAGCAAAGATGGAGGGGAAACATGGGAAAATATTTCTCAAGCTGCAGGATTACCACGGAGTGTCTGGGGCATTGTCGGTGTCGCCGTCTCCCCAGTTAATTCAAGCCGTATCTGGACAATTATAGAGGCAGAAGATGGGGGTGTGTTTCGGTCGGATGACGCGGGACTCACCTGGCAGAAAACCAACGAAGACAGGGCACTGAGACAACGGGCCTGGTAC
>JABDLW010000800.1 GCA_013001805.1 Saprospiraceae bacterium
AACCAAATAACCACAGTCATGACCCTTGCCCAGCGCCGTGGGCTTACCAACAATACCGATCATACCTATTTTAATAGAGATGACCGGTTTTACACTCCTAATTTCCCCGTCAATGCTGAACTGAGAAATACAAGATTTGATACCTCAGGATTGGCATCAGTTTACTTCCAATGGAAAACTGAACCTTGGCTCAAATACCGGCTTCGCAATAATAAAAAAGAAAGAATTGAACATTCGTCACCGGTGATTGCCATCGCGTACCGCGCGGGTTTTTCCGGGATCGTTGACCGAAGTGCTAGTTTTCATCACATTGATTTCACGGCCCAGCATTTGTGGCCAATCGGAGTGCGGGGAGATCTCTCCATAAAATTAAATGTGGGCACATTTTTCAATGCCGAATCAATGACCCTGATCGATATGCAACATTTTCCCGGTAATCGTACAATTCTGACAACACAGGATCCGGTAGGATCTTTTCGCCTGCTTGAATACTATCAATTTAGTACCAAATCAAATTATGCTGCCTTATACGGTCACTATCAATTTCGTAAATTGCTACTAACCAGATTACCAACGGTCAGAAAAAGAGGAATAAGGGAAGCAATGTTTGTGAATTTATTGGAGACCAGAGAGTCACAACATTATACGGAAATCGGGTATGGTATCAACTATATCTTTCGCATTTTCCGGGTCGAGGGTGTCGCCAACTTTTTGGATGGGAAATATCAGGCTTGGGGTATACGCGTTGGCATAGCATCTAATTTTGAAGGGCTATTTAATTAGTTAGGTACGGTTGGCCCAACCGGTGGGCCTCTTTTGATCTGCGGTCGATATCTGACTCTTGAAACTCTCGTATCTTTTATCGGGTTACATCCATATTCATGCAAACACCACATAGCTATAGAAAAGGTATTCCTTTTTTTTATGACAAATCCGCATCTGAATTTTCCCGGGATCGGTACGAAAGGTATGACGATTTGGTAAAACGCCAGATATTCATTCATTTGACCAGTCAATTGTCGAATGCCTACCACGCCCAAGGGATACTAAACTTCGTCATTCGGAACTTATCTCTGCCTTCTGGCGCAAAGGTGGTGGAGCTTGGTTGCAGTGTGGGTCGATTGATTGGCTCGCTAGCATCTGTGCACTCCGAGGTAGATTTCTGGGGTCTTGACTACAGTTACCAATTGGTCAAGGCCGCTAATGATTTTTGGGTTCAGGGAAAAGATGTCCTTGTGGATACAACCGATAGGGGCTTTGAGGCACGCATGATCCAGGGCCAGACCCTTAAGAATTTACAATTCGGATTGGCAATGGCCGAAGCATTACCATTTGAAGATCAAACCCAAGATGTTGTGCTCAGTAGTTTCCTTTTGGAGCGATTACAGAATCCCGTAATAGCTTTGGAAGAAATGTACAGGGTATTAAAGATCGGTGGTCAAATGATTATGATAACGCCATTAAATTTTACCGAAGCAATACACTGGCGGGAACTTTATCCGGTAGACAAAATCAGGTTCCAACTAATGAGAATTGGATTTGACATTGTGAAATATAATGATCAGATAATGGTGAAGGAGCCCTTGGATGTACATGGTAATGCCATTATGTGGAAGTGCATTGGTTTGGTCTGCCGGAAGTTAAAATAAGATCTATGGTCGACTTCGGTGGTTCTGTCCAAGCGGAATTCTCCTGGATCTGAAAATGATATGAACTCACAAACTTCACAAGGGTACCTCTATTTACTCCTGAATGAGACTGAGGATGAGAGATTTTGAATTAGAGGTACCCATAAGATATTCTGCTGCTTCCAAGGTTATCAAAAATCAAATTGACCTGATCAAATTTTCTTTTGATGATGTTATTTTCGGCTGGCAGTAAATACTCCGTTGGGTTGTAAAAAACTCAATTGCGTTACTTTACCTTCATCACTTAAATCAAATTTCACACTGTAGCCATCGGCAATTTTCAAATTAAAGAGATGCTCCTCAACGGGGACCAACTCATAGTCGGGTTGCCCCGGCACCAGCACCATTAAAGTATTACTTCCACGGATGTATACTTTGACATTTAAACCGTTCAAATCGTAGTTTCCTACATACTTATTCAGGTCTGCAGTAGTAAGCTCCAGAACAGGGTCCATTTTTTCAAACACTATATCATCAACCGCAGGCTCAAGCTGCACCTCAAATGAGACGATCTCTCCACGAATGTCCGTCTTAAAATTAAGTTTTGAGGCACCATTATTTGCAGTTTTCTCATCGGTTGAGCGCAACTTAAAAACGTCGTAGTGATAGTGCTCCAGATAGGTTTTGGTCCGCTCTCCAGCTTCATTATAGTCTGCCCAAAGCGTATCATTTTCAGTAAAGATTTTAGCAATGCCATAACCCTTGTTTTCGAAATTGCCAATGTAGGATTCGAGGTCATGAGATGGCGTGGTCCCTACTTTACGACGCAGACTATCCATATTTTGTCCCGTAGTTGCCATTGAATCGGCTTTCATCCGATTTTCTAATTGGGTCTTACCCCAATTCCGATAGGGAAGCCCGAGCATCCGGTCGGCAATAAAGTTTCTGATCGAGCTGGTAGGTGTACCTTGATTACTAACTACGAAAATGCCAATACTATCGGATGGAAAAAAGCAGGTACTACTGCTAAATCCATCGATACCCCCACCGTGTTCAACCCGGTAATGACCGCGGTAACTATTCATACCCCACGCCAGTCCGTATCCGCTCATATGCAGATCAGGGTTTTCCTCTCCCGGCAATCCTCCTCCCGGACTTATTTGTGCCGTCATGGCTTGTAGTCTGAAGCCAGCCGGAATGATTTGTTGGTCCTTGAACTTACCGTCATTAATCCAGGTGATAAGCCAGTTGGCCATGTCTCGGGCGCAACTATTTATCGATCCCGCCGGACCAATGGCGTCGATATTGCGATAAGGTAGTTTAATGATTTCTTCCTTTATGGTATTGTACGCTAAAGACCGATCTTCTTCCTTTTCCATGTCGATAACCGATACATTAGTGTTAAGCATGGCTAAAGGTTCAAGAATTCTTGTCTTGAGGTTGTCCTCCCAACTTTTTCCAGTCAGTTTTTCTATGACAACTCCTTGTGCCATGAACATAAAATTGTTGTATTGATACTTTTCCCGCAATTCGTAAGCAGGTTCCAGAAACTCTATTCGCTTCAGAAGTTCACTGCGGCTGGCAGTCGAACCGTACCAGGAAAAATCGTGTCTGGGTAGGCCGGTACGATGGCACATCATATCAAGCAGGGTGACATGATCATTGGTGTATTCATTCTTAAATTTTAGTTCTGGTAAGTACTCTCTCACCGGTTTATCGATTTCCAGCC
>JABDLW010000641.1 GCA_013001805.1 Saprospiraceae bacterium
GTGATCACTGCATTCTTAACACCCATAGTGAGAAGTTGCTTGCCCGCGATCTCTGCAGAAGTCCGATCTATTACCGTAATTCCGGTTAGCATACTTGTCTCTGATTCATTTGGAGTCAATAGCCATATCTTCTTTAGTAATTCTGCATCGAGTTTTTGTGCAGGAGCAGGATTTAAAATAATTTTTACTCCATTTTTGAAGGCTATGTCAGTAATATATTTTACTGTGTTTAATGGAGTCTCTAGTTGTAGTAAAACGACTTTTGCATTTGCGATTAAACTGGTGAAAGGCTCGATATCTTTTGGTAATAGCCACATATTTGCTCCTGATGCTACCGCGATCGAGTTCTCTCCCTTTTCTGACACGAAGATTTGCGCTACACCGGTAGGTTCGGTTTCGTCGGTCAGGATTAATTCAATGTCAAATCCTTCGTTTTTAAAGTGATCCTTCATGTTACCCCCAAAGAGGTCTTTTCCCACTTTGGCAATAAAAGCAGTATCTCCCCCGGAGCGGATAGCCGCAACCGCCTGATTTCTCCCTTTGCCTCCAAACACCATACTGGATTTACCACCAAGCACCGTCTCTCCAATGGCGGGAATCCTAGGCACCGAAATCACTAAATCCATGTTTGAACTCCCTACTACGACCAG
Organism: Saprospiraceae bacterium; assembly: GCA_013001805.1. Lineage (GTDB taxonomy): Bacteria > Bacteroidota > Bacteroidia > Chitinophagales > Saprospiraceae > JABDMH01. The sequence continues at coordinate 651 of JABDLW010000641.1, forward strand.
TTCCCTAAACTCCATGTCACGCCACTTTTGAATAGATAATTAAAGCCAATCCTATGATAAAACAGACAAACATCGCTGTGATTAACCAGTTCTTCGACTTAGGTAAGTCTTTAAGTTCCTTCCAAATGAATACCCCCCAGAAAGCGGCAACCAGGGTTGCTCCCTGACCCAAACCGTAGGCTATGGCTGGTCCGGCTTGCTCAGAAGCAATAATGCTAAACGACATTCCAATGCCCCAAATAGCACCACCAAGCCATCCTATGAAGTGTAATTTTAGATTTCCCAGTGTGAAATAATTCCGGTAGGTGACGGGATTTCCTGAAATAGGTCGGTACATATTCACGGTGTTAAAAACAAAATTTGACAACAGGATGCCAATAGAAAAAACCACCAAGGCTGTATATGGAGTCAGTTTGCCGGGCTCAGGTACCAGGAAATCAGTGGTCATTGATTGGGCCACATAGCGGTAAAAGAATCCCATGGCAACTCCGGCAAGTAGGGAGATTAAAATTCCCTTTAAAGGGGTCTCTTGTTCGCTTTTAGTAATGTATTTATAAGCAATGGCATCAAGAATAATAGCTATCATTACAAAAAGTACTCCGGCAAATAACGTTATCGGATCACCTTCGGGATTAAACATATAATTCGTGATGACACCCAGAACCAGGGCAATGCCAATCCCTATCGGGAAAGCTATTGCCATACCGGCGATTTCAATGGCGATGACCAGCAACAAGTTGGCGAAATTAAAGATGATACCTCCCAGTAGTGCATAACCCAAATACCTCGATTCAGCCTGCCCCAGGTCTTCCAGAAATGCCCTTCCATCCTGACCAGTGGAACCCAGAGTAAAAGCAAGGACAACGGTAATAAGCAAAATGCCAAATGAATAGTCCCAGTAAAAAAGCTGAAAAGGCCATTGCTTACTCGATAACTTCTGCGTGTTGGCCCACGATCCCCAACAAAGCATGGTTATGAAACTGAGAAATACGGCAATCGTATAGTTATCGATGATATACATATGGGCGGGTATTAAAAAACTTGTCTTTGCATTAAAATGCAGGGTTATTTTTGACCAGTGAATTTCTCCTGTAAATGTCTAACCCCACCATTTCTCTCCCTCAACCAAATGTGCCCTCACGACATCCGGATCAAGTTCAATTCCCAGACCCGGTTTGTCGGTCACCTCGACAAATCCATTTTGACACAATGGTTTGTCATGTACGATCACATCATCCATCCAACCCCCATCAAAGAAAATTGTCTCACAAGCCAGATAGTCCCGGATGGATGCAGCCCAGTTTACTGTGGCCATTCCATTGATGATGCTACCGGTGTTGTGATTTGCCGTGGGAAGAAAGTGTAAATCGGCCAGATCAGCAAGTCGTTTGTTTTCGAGAAATCCTCCTGAATTGCGTAAGTCGGGATGAACAATGTCGATGGCCGAATTTTCGATAAAAGGTAAAGCGTCTGCCCTGCGCATCCAGTTTTCTCCGGTGCAAATGGGCACCGGCGACATCAGACTCAGCCGTTTCCAACTTTCCGAGTATGCTACCGGTAGCGGATCTTCCAGCCATAAGGGTTTGATGGATTCAAGACCTTTGGCGAGATCGATGGAAGTACGCAAGTCAAACTCCCAATGACAACCAATCATGATGTCATGCTCCCAACCCAATGCATCGCGGGCGTTTTGATATCCATCTATGAGCATGCTCAATCCTTTGCTGGAAAGCAGACGGTTGGAAGGATCGTAACCAATATCATTTGAGGCAGTGGTGCGGGGAACACCAAATTTATGGATGGAAATGCCATTGGGCCTTTCTTTCACTGCATCGGCCCAATCTTTGCAAGCGATTTTATCGTTGTAATCTTTGGGAACATGATGGTCATAGAGACGCACACGATCGCGAAATTTCCCTCCCAGCAACGTATGCGTGGGCACGTCAAGAACCTTACCGGCGAGATCCCACAACGCCATCTCAATGCCACTCATCGCACGCTGCTGCGCGTGAGCACTGCCATCGGTGTAACGATATCCCGTATATAACCGGTCAATTTGTAAAGGATCCTGTCCAATAAACCGCTCACGCAGACCATGAATGGCTTCCCGCACACCCAGTCCCGGAGAGCCATAGGCTTCAGCGACTCCCGAAATGCCGGCATCGGTTTCAACTTTCACCAGTGTATAAGTCCGTGGACCATTGAGCATCATGGTCTTAATGTCAGTGATCTTAACCTTGCCATATTCGCCGGCAAGCATGGTATCATGCGTGGATCCGGCAAGCAGGGCAGTAGCTGAAAGACCGGCCATGGAGGTGAGAAAAGAGCGACGGGAACGAAGTTTCATGTTTTCTTATTTTAAGCGATGTGATCGGATAAAGTAGCTGCAGTATTGCAATGAGGATCTGCTAGCGCAACAACCTGCAGTCAAAGTGGTCGATTGGCCTTCCACTCTTCAAATGCCTTTTTGCTTTCCTCAGATGTCATCGGATACAAACCGGTAATCGAACTCCCTTGCAACACTTTTTCAGTCACAAAATCCTCATAAAGGGTCATTCCTATGGCTTCATCAGCGAGCTCATCAGCCAGATGCGCCGGAATGACCATGACACCATCATCGTCGCCTATAATGACGTCTCCGGGAAATACCGCCACGTCGCCACAACCGATGGGTACATTAATATCGATGGCTTGATGCAAGGTAAGATTTGTGGGTGCTGAAGGCATCTGGTGGAAAGCCGGAATAGCCAGGTCAGCAATCAATGCAGCATCTCTAAACCCCCCATCAGTGACAATACCGGCCACGCCTCTCACCATCAAACGGCTCGCAAGAATCGATCCTGCGGACGCAGCTCTCGCATCTTTGCGGCTATCGATTACCATTACCGCACCTTTAGGACATGTCTCCACCGCCGCCCTTTGTGGATGCTTAGGATCTTTAAAAACTTCAATGGGGTTTAAATCTTCGCGGGCTGGAATGTAACGCAAGGTAAATGCTTCTCCCACCATCGTTGGTTTGCCTGAGGCAAGTGGTCTGACACCCTGAATAAATTGATTTTTCAGACCACGTTTAAACAAGGCAGTGGCAATGGTTGCCGTGCTAACTTTCTGTAATTTCTCTCGCGTTGAATCCAGCATGGTACTCTCAATTAATTATTTAGCTGATGGTTAACCGGTAAACTGACCTTTCGATTCAGACCATTAAATGCGGTACGAATCTTCGGATCTGGAAATTCGGAATTTCGTGGCAATGTAATTCTTAGCCCGAGTGTCTAGATCTCATGTTGACTAAATGTAAAGAATATCTGGCACAATAAAATAAACCTCCGGGGTAATTTGAAATAACATCATTTATATCCTTACTTTAGCCAGCCTCGAAACAGCGTCTTAAATAATCGGTCAATGTATATTCTGCTTATATAAGATAGTCCGGAGCAATATGGATATACGGCTGAAACATCTTGCCAGCTAATCAAAACATGTCAGAGAATCGAATTTTATGATGGCTAAATTATTGCTCGGCATTGCGGTTATTTCTTTATTGGGGACAATTGTACTCATTACCTTGGGGAATGTAGCTGACGCCGGTCTTCCCATGCTGGCTACCTTTATTGCAGCCGCATTATACGGCTATGCCGATACTAAATTTAAGAACATCTCCTTTACTTTTTGGGTCTTCGCCTTTCTCGTTGCCGCCATGTATTATCCCTTCCTATTTACTGATTGGGGATTCAACACGCAAGTTTTGGTGATCCCGATGCTACAGCTGATTATGTTTGGAATGGGTACCAAGTTGAGCCTGGGAGATTTTAGAAAAGAATTGAAACAACCAAAGGGCATTCTCGCCGGCACAATTATGGTCTTTACCATTATGCCATTGGTGGGAGTTTTGGTGGCAAAAGCATTTCGTTTTCCTCCCGAAATTGCAGTAGGTGTCATTTTAATTGGTGCATGTCCAGGTGGGGCGTCTTCCAATGTTATGGCCTTTCTTGCGCGGGGAAATGTTGCTTTATCCGTCAGTGTAACTACGGTTGCCACTCTTCTGACTCCGGTCATTACCCCGGCGCTGATGAAGCTCTTTGCTGATCAACTAGTCGAAATTTCTTTTGTAAAGATGATGTTTTCGAGTTTTAACCTGATTATAGTTCCGATAGCTGCCGGATTGATCTGCCATAATATTTTATACAGTAAAGCTGCCTGGTTGCAAAGAGATGGAAATGTTTTCGGTCTCGGTGTTCTTTTCTCTGTGGGATGTCTGCTCAGTGCAGTATATCCATTGCCGGGATCATTTTCCACTTTACAGCCCGGTTTAATTTTAGGCTTTGCACTATCGGCAATTATTTCATTTACCAAAATACTGGTAAAGAGATTTTCCGGTCCTGATGATTGGATGAACAAAATCTTACCATCATTGTCCATGGTGGCTATTTTACTTTTTGTCACCATTGTTGTAGCGCTCAACCGGGATAAATTATTGGTCGTGGGACTCTTATTGGTGGCTGCTTCAGCTGTACACAATCTTATTGGATTCGTACTGGGATATTGGGGTAGCCGGGCCGTGGGACTCTCTGTGCAGGACAGCCGTACGCTCTCCATTGAAGTGGCTTTGAAAAACGGAGGACTGGGAATGGGGCTAGCCCTAGATGCGTTGAATAATGCTAATGCTGCTCTGGCTCCTATTGTGTTTGGCAAGTGGATGAATATTTCCGGATCGGCCATTGCAAATTATTGGCGGGATAAACCAACGGGAGATCCAGTAGTAGAACTTCAAAATTAAATATTCAAAAGTGTCAGTTTACCGTGTAAAATTGACTTTTAGGGATCTTAAGAAATGCCCAAATGAATCAGAGTGACAATCCTATTCTAATCATGTTGTGTATTTCATACTGCATATATGCCACCATTTCCTGCAGTAGTTCACCGGATCTGGTCAAAAATGAGGTAATGCCAGCGCCTTTTGTACAATTATGTGCTCCTTGTCATGGAGCAGATTTAAAAGGGAATATTGCGCAAAGTTTACTGGATGGTTCCTGGCAATTTGGTTCGAGGCCTGCCGATCTTTTCCGCGCCATCAAATTTGGGCATCCCCAACAGGGTATGCCTTCCTGGGGTGGAGTTCTCGCAGATAGCGAGATCGATTCCCTGGTTAATTACCTGCTACGGGAAGAAAAACGGCAAAATCTAAATAAACCACCTATACCTACCAGGCTCGAAACCCAAGATTACCAAATGCAAGTGGAAGTCTTAACGGACGACTTGAAAGAGCCTTGGGGAATGGCGTTTATTGACTCGGAAAGAGTCTTAATTACTGAGCAGCCTTCGAGTCTTAGAATTTTACAAAATGGGAAGCTGCTGACCGAGCCAATTATCAATGTAGGTAAAGTGTCAGGTACAGGCCAGGGGGGGTTATTCGATGTGGTCATCGACCCGGAGTACGATAAAAATGGCTGGGTTTATCTGGCCGTGAGCCATAGCCTGGGCAAACCGAATTCCGATGACCGCCGGGCAGATCGAGCACGTGCCATGACCAAAATTATCCGGGGAAAAATAAATGGAAATAATTGGGTCGATGAGCAAGTGCTTTTTGCAGCTGACCCTCAAACGTATTCACCTACAGCCGGGCATTTCGGCGGACGTATGATTATTGACAGGGACGGATATCTTTTTTTCAGCATTGGAGACCGGGATTCCCTGGATCACGCTCAGGATCTGAGCAAACCCAATGGCAAAATTCATCGCATTCACACCGATGGAACTATTCCGGTGACCAATCCTTTTTATGGCCAGGAGCAAGTGATAACTTCCATTTATTCTAGAGGCAACCGCAATCCGCAGGGCTTGGCTTTGCATCCGGAAACCGGGCATCTTTGGAGCACCGAACACGGCCCTCTGGGAGGTGATGAACTCAACATAATTGAAGCGGGCAAAAATTATGGTTGGCCGGTTATCAGTCATGGTATAAATTATAATGGCGAATTAATTACTGAGCAGCCTTCGAGTCTTAGAATTTTACAAAATGGGAAGCTGCTGACCGAGCCAATTA
>JABDLW010000653.1 GCA_013001805.1 Saprospiraceae bacterium
GCACATAGGCACCTAGAATAAAAAGGTAATTGAGCGCATTAAGGATAAGAAAAACTGTAGAGCAACGCGCTAAATTAAAGTCTCGTATGTTAATATTACGAGCAATTAAATACAACAAAAAGAGAGATAGCCAGTACATGGCCTTTTGTATGACGATAGTGGGGTGCGAGGCCCATAGATATGATGCAAATTGTAAAAAAACAAATGCGACCAACACCAAATCCAGCCACCGAACCTTGATTTTTTCCGGTTGCAATGGGAGCAAAGTAATGGCTCCAAACAATATGGTCAGAACCATAAGGAGGCTCCTCCATGCTGCAAATTCGGGAATTGGCACTAGAAGAAATACGGTACTGCCGCACGCGAAAAAGATCCAATGAAGATTCTTCATTTACTTCATTATTCCGGCCTTGTTTTGTGCCAAGATGGCACTTTGAGGTCACTGATGTCTATGCCTGCTCTGTCCTGATTTTGTTCAAGGCACTACCCGCTTTCACCCAGCTTATCTGAGCTTCATTGTACGTATGCAAAAGCGCAAATTCTTCGCTGGTGCCATCGGCATGATTCAGCTTACAAGTGATTGGTTTGCCCGGAGTCATTTGGTCAAAATCTATAAAATCAACGGTATCGTCCTGCCTCACTTTATCATAGTCTATAGGATTTGCGAATGTGAGAGCCAACATTCCCTGCTTTTTTAGATTGGTCTCATGTATACGGGCAAAGCTCTTGACCACAACGGCTTTAACGCCCAGAAAACGTGGTTCCATGGCAGCATGTTCACGTGAGGAACCCTCTCCATAGTTTTCTTCACCAAATACAATCGTACCTATGCCGGCTTTCTGATACGTACGAGCAGAATCTGGAACCGGCATGTATTTGTTTTCCACGTAATTAAGCACGCTGTTTGCCTGCTCATTAAAATAGTTTATAGCTCCAATGAGACAATTATTAGAAATATTTTCGAGGTGACCACGATATTTCAACCAGGGTCCGGCCATGGAAATATGATCTGTTGTGCATTTCCCTTTGGCTTTAATCAATATACGCATGCCTTCCACCTGATCCTGCGTGATGACAGAGAAGGGTGTGAGTAATTGTAGTCGATCACTAGATGGATTTACCGAGACTTCTACCGATTGTCCATTTTCAGCCGGAGGTTGAAATCCGGCATCTTCCACAGCGAAGCCTTTAGGTGGCAATTCGATTCCCACCGGGGCGGAAAGCATTACTTTTTCACCTTCGGTATTCGTGAGCGAATCTGTGAGCGGATTGAAGGTCAGAGACCCCGACATGGCCATGGCGGTTACAATTTCGGGTGATGCGACAAAAGCGTGCGTTGCCGGGTTCCCATCATTTCTTTTCGAGAAATTTCGATTGAAAGAGGTAATGATGCTATTTTTCCGCTTTGGATCATCGGTATGGCGTGCCCATTGACCTATGCAAGGTCCACATGCGTTGGCCAGGACGACTCCTCCGATAGCTTCAAAGGCATCCAGAATGCCATCTCTGGCAACCGTGTAGCGTATTTGTTCGGATCCTGGTGTAATCGTAAATTCAGACTGCACTTTGATTTTCTTATCCCGGGCTTGCTCAGCTAAAGAAGCGGCACGGGAAAGATCCTCATAGGAAGAGTTAGTGCATGAACCGATCAAACCTACTTCCAGCTTTTCAGGATAATCGTTTTCCTTCACTGCAGCGGCAAACTTCGAAATCGGCCAGGCCAGGTCTGGAGTATATGGTCCGTTTATATGTGGTTCCAAAGTCGAAAGGTCGATTTCGATAACACGATCAAAATATTGCTCCGGGTCGGAATAGCATTCCGGATCACCAGTAAGATGTCCGGCTACAGCATCTGCCAGCCCAGCTACATCGGCCCTCTCGGTAGCCCTTAAGTATCTGCTCATTGATTCATCATATCCAAATGTGGAGGTGGTCGCCCCAATTTCGGCTCCCATATTGCAAATAGTCCCTTTACCTGTACACGATAAGGACTGAGCTCCCGGACCAAAATACTCAACAATGGCTCCGGTGCCTCCCTTTACAGTCAGAATACCGGCCACTTTTAGTATGACATCCTTTGAAGAAGTCCAACCACTCATTTGGCCTGTGAGTTTTACTCCTATTACTTTGGGCATTTTCAACTCCCATGGCATGTCAGCCATAACATCTACCGCATCTGCTCCACCTACACCAATGGCGACCATTCCCAGACCCCCTGCATTTGGAGTGTGTGAATCAGTGCCAATCATCATACCACCGGGAAAAGCATAGTTTTCCAGGACAATCTGGTGAATGATGCCAGCTCCTGGTTTCCAAAAACCAATGCCATACTTATTGGAGACAGATGCTAGAAAGTCATAAACCTCTGAGTTAACATCGTTTGCTTTTTTCAGATCAGCGTCTGCGCCGGTTTCAGCCAAAATCAGGTGATCACAATGCACTGTTGAGGGAACGGCAACCGTCTTTTTTCCTGCCATCATAAATTGCAATAGAGCCATCTGTGCCGTCGCATCCTGCATGGCGACACGGTCCGGGGCAAAGAATACATAGTCCTTTCCACGGCTGAACGATTGCAACGGTGATTCCTTGTGCAGATGTGCATACAAAATCTTCTCGGTGAGCGTCAGTGGTTTATTCAGTGTTTTTCGAACTGCAGCGAGTTTTACCGGAAGACTTTCGTAGAAAGTCTTGATCATATTTATATCAAATGCCATATTTTTCTCTTTAAAGTTCTCTTTTTATCGGACTGCAAAATAGTATATTTTGGGGATCTGTCCCATCTCCTCTTAGACGCAGTTACGGTGAAATCAAGTGCAATGCTGCAGATCAGTTGTGATTCACCACCTTTTCCAGGCGATCCAATAATCTGGCAGTTATTCGGAGAAAATCCATCTCGGTTATTATGCCTATAAGCTCATTTTGTTCATTGGTCACTGGCAGTGCACCAAGCTGGTTTTCTCTCATCTTATGCATTGCTTCCTTGACCGATGCCTCGGAAGAAATCGTCTTAGGTTCTTTGATCATGATTTCCTCCACAGTAACCGTCTTTTGTTTCTTCTTTTCTTTGATTAGTTCTCTGATAATTAATCTACTGGTCACCAAACCCACTAGTTTACCTTTTTCATCTTCCACTGGCATATAGCGGATTTTTCGCCAATCCATCATTTCTCCCACCAATTCGATGATGTCTTCTTTTTGGACCGTGAAGAGATCGGTAGTCATACATTCACCTACGGTTAGATTGAGAGGTTTATATTCAGCCAGGTCTTTGCTTTCCGGACTTGGCCAATCATGAATTGGGGTCTCATTTAATTGATTTTGCAACATCGTTGCAGTAATCGTGGTGAGTGCCTCGTCTTTTCCCACCTCATTCAATAGTTTGGTGTAACCCCTAAGTAACCAACGGGCTCCATTCATGTGTTTATTAGCACGAGCCTCGATCACACCAAGGTAACGCTCAATATCGTGACTATTTACGTTTCGCAATTCCAAGCCCCGGCGGGCCACCGGTAACAACTCCTTCTTAACTAGATCAATAGCGGAAATCTTCGTGTCATTTAACCAACTAAAAGTGGTGTCAATTCCATAATTAGCAGCTTTCATGAAGTTGTCCCGGGCTTCAGCAAACAGAATATGCTTTGAGATGTCTTCGTATTTTTCGTCAAATCCTATCATTAAACCGAGCCAAAAAGCTGCATTTGCTACTTCATCCAGGACCGTTGGTCCGGCAGGTAATACTCTATTCTCAATGCGCAGGTGTGGTTTCCCATTTTCACTAATGCCATAACAAGGTCGATTCCACCGATAAACTGTTGAATTATGGACCTGCAAGGCCTTCAGTTTAGGGATTTCACCATTGGCCACTTTCTTTAGCGAGTCCTCATGGGTGTCACTACTCATGAGAACCCTATGCCGCGCAATATCATCCCGGTAAATATCTAAGATGCTGTCCTTGAGCCAGTCATTTCCAAAATCCACCCTGGGTGATCGTTCTCTGAGGTGCTTGTGTGACGACCGGGTATCTATAGATTGCTGGAACATTGCTATGCGGGATTCGTGCCAAAGACGCCTACCAAAAACCAGCGGTGAATTAGCGGCAATGGCCATGACTGGTCCCGCCAGTGCCTGGGCAATATTGTATTTTTTCACAAATTCCTGCGCGGTGACCTGGAGATGCACCTGAAAGCTGGTATTGCAAGCCTCCAGCATGGGTGAATCATGTTTCAAAATTAATTCGTCAATACCTGAAATTCTAAGTTGGTATTCCGATCCCAATAATTGCTGATTTATGGCACTCATCAGTGCCTTGTACCTTTCTTTCGGAGTCAAATTATCCAATGATAAATCCGATTTTCGCAAGGTGGGCAGGATACCCGTAAGCAGGGGAGCTGCTTCCAAGGTGGCCAGATTTTCACGGATAATGGCAAGTCGCTGCAACGTTTCTTTCTCCAGATTGCTCAGGCAAGGACCGGTAAATTCCTGGGGAGTGAGCGTGATCTCCAAATTGAATTGAGCAAGCTCAGATTCAAGCCATGGATAGTCCTTCATCAACTCCATTGCTTGCAGGGCCACCGTCGCTATTTTGTGATTCTTATCTACCAGGACCATCTCCTGTTCAGCACCAATTCGCATCACATCCTCCTCGAACCAATTCTCTTGTATCATTTGGTCAAAGGCATGTACATCATCAAGTAATGACCGGATAAATGATCTTAGCTCTTCTTTGTCACTCGGTAGATGTACTTTTTGTTCACCCATGTGCAGGGTCAGTTTTTCTGGTAAAATCGTCGGTTGAACTTCAAGTTGTAAAAATAAGTTGGCTTTCTTGAAATTGAAGGCTTGATTTTTGGTATTGGATACAAAAAAACCCTTGACATTTAATGCCAAGGGTCATTTTTTTCCAGACCGGTACGTCAGTTCAACACGAAGGAAGATCGTCTACTGTAGTCTAATATGCTGTTTAAGCAGCCATTTGACGGAGAGAATGTCACTTTTGGAAGTTCCTGAGCAGCCATTTGAAGTGCTTTAAACTCTTCATTAAGCTCATAATCAAAGGTCATTTCTTCCTTCAGTTCTTTCGCCTCATCAGGTGAAACCTCCCGGTAAACTAATCGTACTAAGTCGTTAAGTGTGTAGTTTTGCGTCATACAATAAGCTTTGGTTAATTAAACATGCCATATAAACTTGCACTACTCTGTTATTATTGTCCGCAGGTCGGTCCGAAAGTGTTAAATTTTAATTTTAACTAACTCATATACAAAGGAATCCGCATGCATTGAGTGGGAATCCAATCACAATTCTTTGGGGTCTCAGGTATTTTACAGGTCGACATCTTGTCCTTTGAGCTCTTTCGCAGGAACCCATAGTCGCATTGTGAATTCATAGACGCGATGGTTGATCACTTTCACACCTTCCCTTTCCAAGAGATCCTGCATTTTTTGCGGTGGTCTGAATTGATGTCTACCACTTAATTCACCTTTGTGATTTACCACTCGATGAGCCGGAACATCAGGTATTGAACCAAGTTGGGATAGTGCATAACCTACCATTCGGGCTGATCCCAGAGCCAGGTAATCAGCGATGTGACCATAGGTGGTCACTCGCCCCTTTGGAATCTGCTTCGTAACTTCGTAAACCCAATCGTAGTAATTTTTTGTTTTCATTGGATTCTGGATATGAAACTGATAGCTACCAATATAAGTAATTTGACCGATGCCCGCTTCTTCGCTGCATATTTGCCCGAAATCATGGTGTTGCCTGCATTGAAGCATGATGAGTCGATAGCAGATCGACTACAATGGTTTGATCAGATAAGATCATGGATCGAAGGGCCTGAATGGGCTTTGACATGCACCTCCTATCCTTCGGAAAAAGACATGGAAATGATGTCCGAATCAGGCATTGCAACTATCCTCCATTCATGCGATATTGCTGATTTCAAAGCAGTAGCTGGCTTTAGAAATTTTCTTATTTCCAACGTGGGGGATCCGGATCTGAAAAACCTTCCTTCCCAAGCCATAGATGCATTGATCGTAACCGATGTAAACATAGGTTACGATGATCCTACGAATCGTTTGCCGGCTGATCCGCCAATATATCTGGAGGTAAAGAGTATGCAACATTGGCTACGAGTGAAATGCTGGGCCGACAGAATTTGCGGAATTGTTTTGAGAGGTGGGGAAGAGGAAAAAGTAGGTATTAAGTCTTATGATCAGCTAAGGGAAGTATGTGAAGCCATTATGGATTAAGATTCTGCCGCACCAGTTGTGCCAGCAATTTGCCATCGATTCGTCCTCCAGCTTTAGACTTAGCCATGCTCATTACTGCACCCATGTCCTTCATTGATGACGCGCCAACTTCTTTAATAATATTCAGTACAAAGTGCTCGGCCTCTTCGGGCGACATTGGTTGAGGCAGATATTTTTCGATTACAGCGATTTCTTCCTCTTCTACCTTCGCCAGGTCGGAACGATTCTGCTTAATGTAGATTTCTAAAGATTCTTTTCGAGACTTTACCAGTTTTTGTAATAGTTTGATCTCATCTTCGCTATCCATTTCCTTACCACTTCCATCGGTTTTGCGCAATAAAATGGCAGATTTAATGGCTCGAATGGAGCGTAAGGCAGCCTGATCTTTCGCTTTCATTGCACTCTTTAGATCTTCACTGATTTGTTGCTCTAAAGTCATTGGTTGGAATTGTTTTATTGAATGCCTTGCAAAGATATCAATCTTCTGCTCAGCTCGAGAAAGTCCGTTACAGATAGTTGTTCGGGTCTTTTATTGAGACTTGGGTCATCTGGAGGTAAAATACCCGTCCATAATGATTTGATTGAGTTTCGCAGCATTTTTCTCCGTTGCCCAAATGCAAGTTTAACCACATTACGTAGCATTTTTTCCAAAGACGGTTCGATTTGAACCGGTCTGGCCACTAGCCTAATTACCGCTGATGTAACTTTTGGTGGTGGTGAAAAAGAACCAGGTGCCACTGAGAAGAGATATTCCACCGTATAAAACGTTTGCATAAGGACACTGAGAATCCCATAAGTTTTGCTACCATGTCCCGACGCGACTCTTTGAGCCACTTCTTTCTGAAACATTCCCACCATCTGTGGAATCAATGGTCGATTGTCCAGCATTTTGAAAAGGATCTGACTGGAAATATTATATGGGAAATTTCCAATTAGGCTGAAGGGTTTTTTTACCAGGGATTTCAAATCTATTTTGAGAAAATTGGCATGTATGATCTGTTTGCCCTGGTGCTCAAATCTCTCGCTCAGCAGCTCAATCATATCGCGATCGGTTTCGATCATAATCAATGTCGGATACAACTCAAGTAAGAATTGGGTAAGCATACCTTTCCCGGGACCTACCTCTACCACCTGCTCCACTCCATCCATATTAATTAATGAATTGGCAATCCGGGAGGCGATGGCCGGTTGGATCAAAAAATGTTGGCCAAGGCTTTTCTTTGCTTTCATTGATAGGGCTCAAAAATAATCTATCTTCGCGATTTGTAGCCAAAGATGTATTCATCATGGATAAAGTGAGATTGGGTATTACCATTGGGGATATGAATGGAATTGGTCTGGAAGTGATCATTAAGAGCCTTGCTAATCCCAGATTGCTGGAGTTATGCATACCTGTGATCTATGGATCAGCTAAAGTTGTTTCTTATCACAAGAACATTGTGCGTCCGGCAGATTTCAGCTATCAGAGTTTATCAAATGCCAGCAATTTGAGTACAGGCAGAATAAATCTGGTGAATTGCTGGAATGAAGACGCAGCGATTAATCTGGGCACTCCCGATGCTGAAAGCGGCAAATTTGCCTATATCGCTTTAGATCAGGCTACTCAGGATTTGAAGGCAGGCTTGATCGACGTGTTAGTCACAGCACCTATCGACAAGCATGCCATGTCTTTAGCAGGATTTCCGTCTCCTGGACATACGGAGTATCTCACGGATCAATTTGGAGTGGCTTCTAGTTTGATGCTTATGGTTGCTGACGATCTTAGAATAGGAGTCGTGACAAATCACGTACCCATAGGAACCGTTACTTCATTGCTTACCAAAGAATTGGTGTTGCAGAAAGCAATGATACTGGCACAATCGCTGCAATCCGATTTTGGGTTTGAAAAGCCCCTAATTGCTATTCTGGGTTTAAATCCTCATGCTGGTGATAATGGGCTAATAGGTAGTGAAGAGGAAGATATTATCAAGCCCGCCATATCCGAACTAAAGGAAAGGGGGCTTTTTGTCGGAGGGCCTTATTCCGCTGACGGATTTTTTGGTTCTGGCAATTACCGGAAGGTTGATGGTATCCTCGCAATGTATCATGATCAGGGCTTGATTCCATTTAAGACCCTGTCCTTTGGTCAAGGAGTAAACTATACAGCTGGATTACCTATTGTGCGGACCTCACCTGATCATGGAGTTGGTAGTGCGATTGCGGGTCAGGATGTAGCCGATGAACGTTCTTTTCAGAAAGCCATCTTTTTAGCCATTGATATTTGGAGGCAGAGAAGGGATTTTGATAATGATCGCAGGAATAGATTAAAAATCGGGGCATTGGCTGAGGAAGAGGATGGAAATGCATTGCCTGAGGATTTTTAATCGCTATTTGAGAGCAGCTAAAGCATTTCAAAATACACTTCCAAAAAATTAAATAATTTTGCATTCCTTCAAATATAAAAGCCCATGGCAAAAACAACCGATAAAACCAGGTATTCGGATGAAGAGCTCAAGGAGTTTGAAATTCTGATAGACGAAAAACTAGCCAAGGCTAAAGAACAACTTACTTTCTATATGAAGCAATTGGAAGAACTAGCCGACAATCCTGATTCGAAGGTCAAGGGCCTGGATGATGGAGTGGGCTCCATTGAAAGTGATCGCATCACATCGATGGCTTCGAGACAACAAAAGTTGATTCAGCATTTGGAAAATGCGAAAATCAGGATCAAAAATAAGGTATACGGGATTTGCAGGGAAACGGGCAAGTTGATCGCCAAGGAAAGACTTAGAGCGGTACCCCACGCTACACTGAGTATTGAAGCCAAACAGAAACAATGAAACTGGCGGCCGCGTAGAGCATGGAAATGCCAGCGCGAATTAACTCTTAAGGCAAATAAAGTCTCAGCTTGACAAAAAATTAAAAGATCGACTTGAAGTTATCAATAGGGCAGAAACTGGGCATCTTGGTGCTTATTATCCTCCTGCTGGATCAGGCATCAAAGATCTGGGTAAAGACGCACATGGAGTACGGCGATCAGATCTCTATCCTTGGTTTGAGTTGGGGATTCATTCATTTTGTTGAAAATAATGGGATGGCCTTTGGGATTTCTCTGGGTGGGAATCTAGGTAAATTAGCATTGAGCCTATTTCGTATTGGTGCAGTAGTTTTTTTGATCTACTACATTAAGAAGATGATTGAGTCCGGAGCCAATAAAGGTGTACTTATATGCTTTTCTTTAATACTAGCCGGTGCAATTGGTAATATTCTGGATAGTGTATTTTATGGTATTATTTTTTCTGAGTCGTCCTACCACGGTGGAGTAGCTCAATTGTTTCCGGAGGATGGAGGTTACGCTGGCTTATTATATGGCAAGGTGGTCGACATGCTATACTTCCCCATGATCGATACCTACTGGCCGGAGTGGTTTCCGTTTTGGGGAGGCGAGCGCTTTCAGTTCTTTAAGCCTGTGTTTAATATTGCTGATTCTTCAATAAGCGTAGGTATTATCAGCTTGCTGATTTTTCAGAGACAATTTTTTAAAACACCACCAACAGGCATAAAACAGCAGCCGGAACCAGCTGCTGCTAGTATTTCTGGCGAAGAAGAGTGAGTATTAATTTGATCTATAGATTGTTTTTTTGAAAATCATGGTCGTCCATAAAAGTGGTCGATCGCATTTTGTGCCACTTCCAGAGCTGAGTAATTCAAAGAATAGTGAATAAATTTGCCATTGCGTTCTGCAAAGACAAGTCCCGCCATGCGTAAGATTCTGAGATGTTGGGAAGTGATGGACTGTTCGATTTGTAGTGTGTTATAGATCTTATTTACATTGATTCGCCGGTTTTGATCAATAAACTCGAGAATTTTCAACCTCAGGGGATGAGCCAATGCGCGTACGATTTCACAAGAAAGGTCTAATTTCTCGTGATTGAACGTAACCTTAGTCCTGTTCATAAGTGTAGTATTTTCTTAGTTTGAAATGCCTTAGTCAGGACAAATATGCATTAAATAAAATTTATATACAACATTCTCATATAAAAAAATGCTGTAATATGATTTTATTACAGCATTTAGGTTTAGTCTTAGGAACAAAGTTACAGTAAAACTATAAGTAAATTGTACAAGTTCTTGATATCAAACGCGTTTGATTTAAAAGTTAAACAGCAAGTTCTTCTACGAGTTTTGAAATTTGCGCCAATCGACTCTTATCTAAAGAGTAGTATATAAACTTACCCTGTCGATCGGTTCTTACCACGCCAGCACGCCTTAAAATGGCAAGATGCTGAGATGCTACAGATTGCTCCAACCGAAGTTTAATGTAAATGTCAGTGACTGTCATGGACTCACCCTCTTCCAAGAGATCAATTATTCGTTGCCTCAACTTATGATTGACTGCTCTTAGCACGAGGACGGCTTTACGCAATTCTGCATAATCGAGAAGGATATCCTTCTTTCCATGCTTCAGCGTGACATTTTCGTTCTTCTGCTTTCTCATATCTAAGTATTTTACAATTTTTGGAATCCTCTCAATTCAATACCAAAACTGTACCAAAATTTATAATACGATCGAAGAACCCACCGTCATCATTACTGATTGATGATACAAAGATATAACAAATTTCAATAAATACATATATATAACTCACAGATAATCTATACTATAGAACTTTACGAGCTTGGGTAATATGTGGTCTTTTTATGTAGCTCGGTCCAAATGTTTTTCCTTCAGAATAATCTTTTTTAATATGTTTTCTTTGGGCAAGGTGGATGAGATTAACTGAACTTGTCTTAATATCAACAGATTTCAGGGAATTTGACTGGCAAAGCTCCTGATATCTATGTATCCCATCACCGCAAAATAAGACATCATTTGAACCCGCCAGTAGCTCCTGATGCCACCCATTATATAATTCTACTACTCCAGGAGCAAGGGTTATATTTCCCTCCCGGTCACTAATCATCGTGTACACTTCATCCTTTCGTGCTTTAATCATTGCGCAAAAATACCGTCTCCCGGATCCTGTTTTCTGCGCTTTCCATATCAGCGCTTCCAGCGTATTGATACCAATCAAAGGTGTCCCTAGCGCAAAACTAATGCCTTTGGCTGCGGCAATCCCCACTCTGAGTCCGGTGAAGGAGCCTGGTCCAAGGCTTACCGCAATGGCTTGGAGATCAACTAATTTTATTTGCCCTTCATTCAGACAAGTATCTATATGATTAAGCAACCGGGAAGCATGATCATTCGCGTTTGAACTCTCACCTAGAGCTATTAATTTTGTCCCCGATGCCAAGGCAACAGAACATATAGCCGTCGAAGTTTCAATACATAATATCAATTACTAAATCAGTTTCTCCTCAAATACCGGTTATAGACTTCAGGATCACTAAGTATCTCCATGGCTTGTTTTACATCTCTATCATTTTGCAAGGTCTTTTCGGATCGACCGGTCTGGTAATGATAGCGACTTACTATTTCACGTTCGATCAAAGCAACTATTTCATCTTTATTTTCAATCAAATCATCAGATTTTTCTTGGGAAATCTTGGATCTGATGTCATTCACCTGTTCGACAATGAGCTCATCCAGATGATCACTTTCGGCAGCATCGATCAATTGATCCAATTCTTTTTCAGTCTTGGTTTTAAAGTCAATTTGTTTATTCTCGATGAAATCGACAAAATCATCAAAGTCTGTAAAAACAAAATCTTTCGCCGGCCCAATGTCCTCATGCTTCAAACGGTATTCAGTAGCGAAATGAAATATTAGGTCGTTTTCAACCAGGAATCTTATGATGGCCACCTGGTCTTCCTTTCCCGTCTCAACATCTGGTATAATTCCTCCGCCATCAAGCACTTTTCGTCCACCTCGGGTCTTGAAGGAAGCCCGTTGGTCGTCCGGGATGTCGACAGGTTCACCGTCCTGATAGCTCACACTTTGAATACACCGGCCGCTGGGTATATAATATTTTGCCGTAGTCAGTTTTAATTTGGCATTGTATTCTAAGTCCACCGTATTTTGTACCAGCCCTTTGCCATACGTTTTATCTCCTAAGATCACCCCCCGGTCAAGATCTTGCAGGACTCCACTGACGATTTCTGATGCGGAGGCTGTATACTTATTAGTCAACACGACAAGAGGAAGCTCGGGTACTGCCGGCTGCTCCATTGTTTTAAAACTGCGATCGCGGTCACGCACCTTTCCCTTTGTAGTAACAACAACCTCATCTTTAGGTATAAAAAGGTTACTGATCGAGACTGCTTCCCGCAAATACCCACCTCCGTTATCGCGAAGGTCAAATATTAAACCTTTCATTTGCGGATGATCTGTCTTCAATGCTCTAATGGCAGCAGCTACGTTCTTACCAGCACTACCGGTAAAGGTGGTCAATATCAAATATCCGATGTCATCATTCAACATTCCATAGTATGGTACATTCTTGACATCTACTTCATCACGTTTTACTACAACCTCGCGCTCAGCTTCTTCCCCCGGGCGTAAAATCTTAATTTTAACTTCAGTGCCGGGAAAGCCTTTGAGAACATCATTCACTTCATCCGCTTTCTTTCCTTTGGCATCCCTACCGTCAACTTCCACAATTTTGTCTCCCGCTCTTAATCCCGCGGCCACGGCAGGTCCACCCTCAAACGGTTCTACAATGGTAACGTAGTTGCCAATTTTTCGCACATTAGCCCCAATACCATCGTATTTTCCCGCCGACATATACCGATAACTTTCAATATCAGACTCTGAAATGTAATTTGTGTAAGGATCCAATGTCTCTAACATGGCCTCAATCCCAATACGCATTAACCTGGAAGGATCTACATCATCCACATAGTGGGTATTCAGCTCCTTATAAATGTTGGTAAATATTTCAAGATTCTTGCTTATCTCGAATTGCTTGTTCTCCCCTTCAATAAATGCGAAAGACAGGGTAACAACTAAGGTTATTGCAATCAGTCTAAGGTATTTCATTAGTGATTTATTTGTAGCTACATAACGTGTCCAGGTCAAGAGTTGTTTTCTAATTGGCCAACTTCGCTGGTTTATCGAATTATATTGGATTCACATTTTTCGTGTCATAATTCATATCGCGGCAATAAATTCCGTGATGTGTCGCAAAAGAGCCACCGGCTGGTCTGCATGAACCCAATGGCCCGCTTCTTCAATCGTTACGACTTTTGCCTGAGGAAATTGAGTCTTAATAATGCGTTCGCTTCCAGCTGGCACGTAGCTGGATAGACCACCGCGTACAAATAGCGATGGGCCTGAATAAACCTCATTCTTGCTGTGAGGGGCTTGTAACAACCAATTGTACTGCTTGGCTATGACGGGGAGATTCATTTTCCATCGAAAGGTTCCATCTTCATTGCGGCTCAAATTTTTCATCAAAAAAGCAACAATGGCCGGATCTTCAATTGTTTCAGAAAGTAAGTTTGTAGCCTCATTTCTAGATCCAATATCGGAAACAGGTATCTTCATCAGGGATCTAATGATTTTTTCATGACTCTCTCCGTATTCTACTGGGGCAATATCAACCACGATCAGGGCTCTAATCAAAGCAGGATGATCCAGAGCAAGCTGCATGGCTACCTTTCCGCCCATAGAATGGCCAACTAAATAGGCACCATCGGTCATTCCATTAGCAAGCATCGTTTCCCTGACGTCTTCAGCCATAAGTGGATAGGACATTTGCGCATCATGCGGCGAGCGGCCATGATTGCGAAGATCCATTACGTAAACTGAAAAGAATGATTCAAGGTTCTTGGCGAAAGACCGCCAGTTGTCCAACATGCCAAAGACGCCGTGCAGGATAATTAGGGGGTCTCCGGAACCATTCGACTTGTAGTGAAGTTGCATAGATACTTAAATGGAGTTCAATCTGAATGATAACAAATTCTTTTATTATTGTACTATTCAAAATCATATGAGTTTCAAATTACAATCTTCATTTGTTCCCACTGGAGACCAGCCAGAAGCCATTGAGCTACTGACCCAGGGTCTCATGGCCGGTGAAAAAGCCCAGGTTCTCTTGGGAGTAACCGGATCTGGTAAAACGTTTACCATGGCCAATGTGATTGAGCGAGTACAAAAACCCACCTTGGTCCTGACGCATAACAAGACTTTAACCGCTCAGCTTTACTCTGAATTCCTATCCTTTTTCCCCGATAACGCCGTTGAGTACTTCGTTTCTTATTACGATTATTACCAGCCGGAAGCCTACATGTCGGTCAGTGACACTTATATAGAAAAGGATTTATCAATTAACGAAGAGGTCGATAAATTGAGGTTAAGGGCTACTTCCTCACTACTTTCCGGACGGCGAGACATTATCATCGTTGCGTCAGTTTCTTGTATTTACGGCATGGGTAATCCCGAAGATTATAAGTCGGGCATTATCAGGATTGAGCGGGGACAAACAATTTCAAGAAACTCCTTTCTCTATCTTTTAGTGGAGAGTTTATATTCCAGGACCGAGGTTAAATTTGACCGGGCTACTTTCCGGGTAAGAGGAGATACCGTGGACATCAATCTTCCTTATGTGGATTATGGCTACCGTATTACTTTTTTTGGAGACGAGATTGAGGATATCATACGAATCGAAACGGAATCTGGG
>JABDLW010000808.1 GCA_013001805.1 Saprospiraceae bacterium
TGCCTGACACCACCCGCTCCCAGCTTACGTGGCCATGAATTTTCTGCAACGATCTAAGGAGTTCTATATCTACCTCGGTTTCGGGAGCATAATCTGCGTGCCCGCCTTCCGTGCTGAAGGGATGAAAGTAATGTCCATCCCAAAACAGGCCAGCTTCTCCCAGACCGGTACCCGGCGAAATCATTGCGGCGTTTCCGGTCATGTCCGGCGTACCCTCGTGAAAGGTCATGAAATCTTTTTCCTTGAGAGTGGCAATCCCATAAATATTTGCCACCAGATCATTGATGAGGAAAACATTCTTTATGCCCGTATCTTGGGCACATTCTGCAGCGCTGACAGACCAGCTCAGATTGGTGATTTTTACGGTGTTTTTAATAACCGGTCCGGCAACACCTACGCTGATGCAATCCGGGGGGTCTTCCCCACCAATAAAATCCAGAACCATATCTGAGAATGCAGAATGACTTTTTGAGCGATATGTTTTCTCATGAACCAACTCAAAGGCACCATCTTTAAAATGATAGAGAGCCAAATGGCTTTTTGTTCCCCCGATATCACTAGCCAACACTCTAACGGGAGACCCATTCCAACCGTACTCCTGAAATGCAATAGGGATCATTTTCTTAATAAAGTTTACAACCCAACAAAGATGCGATTTTTTTCATGTCCAAAACTTCTCTGTTATGGCCACGATTTCTCACCACATTAAAGTTGATCAAAAATGCTATCTCGGTATAGAAAGCATTAAATTGATGTAAATCACCTATGACATTGGCAAAAATCATTATAAATGATCTTCATTTTGAATATTTTGAAGTGAGATGTTAAATTAATAGTGGGTCAAAACATTTGAGTAAAGGACCACGTTCCATTAGTACACTTTAGATCTAACACTGTTTTTCACATCTCGATCCTGTTTTCTAAACCAGAAAAAAATTGATCATGGCACAAGTGATTGAAAAGACTAATGTTATCCACCAACAACACAGGAGCACCTCTACTTTAGGTTTAGATCTAAAAAGCCCGGCTTCGACTACGGAGGTCAATCAGTGGATCCGCTCTCTTAAGAAATGGATTCATGTATTGGAGCAGTGGAAAAAAGAAGCGCACTTGATCGACCGGTTAGTAAATATGTCGGTCTTGGGAGAAGATTTCAAGAACATGAAATTGGTGAAACTTCAGTCTTCTTTAAGATCTTTTATAAACGAAGAAGTGAAGGAGATGGAGGTACAAGTGTTGGACCTTCAACAAAATATTGATTTGTTGCAAAGATGCGTCATTAATAGTGGAGAACGGATGAACCAAACTAAAAAGAAAATTCAAGACCTGTCTAAGACCTACGGGGCGTTGAAGCATGAGCTTCTGCACGAACTTGCCAACGACTATCCGGTTAGATTTCATTAAGCATCACTGAATAAAAATGTAAGGAGATCGGTAGGCTGGTGAGATCCAGCATCAATCGATAGCATCCTGGGAGTAAGGCAATGATCCCAACCCAGAACGCCAGGACTTAAAGTCCGGGAATAAATATTTCTTACATATTGATAAGCACCGCCCTCCTTTTATATTCTTTCAGCGGGCTGGGATCTAATTGGGATGCACTTAGCGAAGGGAAAGGTCTTTAGCAGCTAGTGCTCGTATAGCCGAGTCGCTGCAGGCACCTTTTCAAATTGTTTGAGGGCTTCCAATACTTGGGTAGCCTGAATCAAAATAGGACCTCCGCCCATCATGATAGCGACGGATATTACTTCCATGATTTCCTTTTTGGTAGCTCCTACTTCCAAAGCATGACGCAAATGTAAAGTTACACAGCCATCGCTTCTGCTTATCAGTGACATACCCAGAGCCAATAATTCCTTTGTCTTCGCCGACAGAGCCCCATCCATCATATGAAAACGTTGCATCTTTTCATAACCGGCCACGGTTTCCGGCAACTCGAATTCCAATTCCTTCATCAAACGTACCAGGTTATCATATTCTTTGTGATATCTTCTCATGACTCTTATTTTAGGCAACTCTTAAAGAGTGAATAACTCTCAATATCTAAGATATTATAGTTTGAGGCCATGAAACAGAATCTTGCGCATATGAGGGAATGAGATTGCTCATTAAGTTAGAGCCATTGCTTTCTTCGAAAATAAATCAGCATGATCAGCGCCAGGAGGATCATGACCCCCCATAAGATATAATAACTATACGCATAGTGCAACTCTGGAATATAATCGAAATTCATTCCGTATACACCAACAAGAAAAGTAAGTGGTATAAAAATGGTCGCTACAATGGTCAGCATCTGCATCACTGAATTTGTTTTAAAACTCAGTTCAGAAATATAGAGGTCCTGTAGGCTGGTAAGGTTGTCGCGGGAAGTCTCTAGCAAATCAAAAACCTGAATGCAATGATCATATAAATCGCGTAGGAATAAGCCGGTGTTGTCAGTGATTGATTGGGTATCGCTTTTTATCATCAGGCCAATGGCATCTCGAAGCGGTGAGATTGACCGTCGCAAAGCGAGAAGCTCTCGTTTGAGATCGTGAATTTTGCTTTTCGTGAGTCGATCAACCGAGGTTAGGATTTCTTCTTCCAGGTCTTCAATGGTCTCACCGATTTGATCAAGGAGCAAGAAGTATCCATCCACAACCCGGTCCAGCAGGGCATAAACCAGATAATCTGCTCCGCGATGCCTGATTTTGCCCTTCCCGTTAGAGATGCGGTTCACCACGTCACTGAAAAGTTCTTCCGCATCCTCTTGAAATGAAAATACATAGTTGGGGCCGGCATAGATCGAAATTTGTTCGGGAGCGAGGGTACGGGTTTTCTCATCAAACTTGAAGTTTCTCAAGGTTATATAGTAGCCGCCTTCATATTCATCAAACTTTGGTCTTTGGTGTACGTCCATGATATCTTCAAGTACCAGTGGGTGAATGTCAAATTTCCTTCCAATGGCTTCAATCACCTCAGCATCATGCACTCCTCGTACGTCCACCCAGGTCACCATTTCCGTGCTTAAAGTAGCTTCGAAATCAACCCGGTCGTCTTTTATGTACTTTTCGGAGTTATACCGCAAAAGGCTCACCTGGGCATCACCCAATTTCTGCTCACCGGTGAACACAAGCGCACCAGGTGGTAGTCCGATTTTAGCATTTCTTTTCCCATGCCCCCTCTTCGATTTGCTGGCTTTCATTGATATATGCTTCTTTTAATCATTGTAAAACTAATAAAAACAATAAGTGATAAGGCCCTGCGAAATCGGCATCCACCCAGCGACTAAAAGTGCATCCCGGAGTGCCGTCGTCCGGGGTAATAGAGATCAAGATCCTACCTTGATATTTTTCCATTGGTGATTCGGCATACCGCAAAGACTGCTTTGCAAATAAAACCTATCTTCCATCTCTCAATTGTCTAATACTTTCGCTATGGCCAGGTTTCTGAAAAGTAGGAAAAAGGTTAAAGGTGCCGCTCCAGGCAGTTTGATTTTCGTAGGGAAACAGAATATCGAGGTTCCCCGCATCCGTTTATTCATTTATGACCGGCAAAGCATCTTTGAAAAAGAATTCCAAAGTATTGATCAGGCATTAAAGGCGATCGACGCTCAGAAGATCAGTTGGTTAAACATCGATGGCCTACATGATATCGATGTCATGCGTAAAATTGGAGAGCAATTTGACATTTCGCCCCTGGCTTTGGATAACGTCCTGAACACCGGACAAAGGTCCCGCTATTTTGAAGACAAAAATTCATCGACCATCCTGACGAAAGCGGTATACTATGATCCGGCCAATAATCATTTATCCTCTGAGCAGATTTCATTTGTGCTTATTAATCAACTCGTAATTAGTTTTCAGGAAAAGCCGGGCGATCATTTTGAACCGATCAGAGACCGGATTCGTAACAACATTGGAAGGATCCGAAGCTCACAGGCTGATTACCTTTTGTACACACTTGTAGATAGTTTGGTCGATAACTATCTCATCAATATTGAAGAAATAGGAAGCAGGGTCGAGGAATTGGAGCCTCGCCTCTCGGACCCCGACAAAGCATTAAGTAATATGTTGTTCCATTATAAGACCGAGATTACCTTCTTTCGAAAGACAATCAGGCCATTGAAAGAGGTGATGACCCGTCTGCTACGTTCACAAACGAACTTCTTAAGTACGGAAAGTCGAGCGTATTTTCTGGAATTAAGTGATTTGGTTGACCATTCGATCGAAGCCATTGATACTTACTTTTCCATGGTCAGTGATCAAATCAATCTTTATAATACGAATATTAGCAATCGAGCCAATGACGTGATGAAAGTGCTCACGATTTTTGCTTCGATCTTTATTCCCCTGACTTTTATTGCCGGCATCTACGGTACTAACTTTGAATATCTCCCTGAACTGCATTTTCGTTACAGCTACTTTGTTATGTGGGGAGTTATGCTGAGTGTCGCCATCGGAATGCTATTGTATTTTAAGAAAAACAGATGGTTTTGAATCCTTCTCCGGGATCAAAGGGCCATCGCCAGCCCACCGATACCAGGACCTCATGATAAAAGCTGTTTTTAGATCCATGTTATTTTTCCAAATTGATGTGGCCGGATTTGATATGCAGATCTCTCTGTGGAAAAGGTATGGTAATTCCGTTTTCTCTAAATTTCCGGTCTATCGTTCTGCGTATGTCGCTGAGGGATCTTTCAATGGTAAACATTTCATTGCTCCAAAAAAGAACGATGAAATTGAGTGAGCTGTCACCAAATTCTACAAACCGGGCATCTGGCAATCTGGTCTTACTACAGGCGGGATGCTCCAACGCACTTTTTTCCAACAACTGAATGACCAGATCGATATCGCTGCCGTAGGCCACGCCCACAGAGATCCTAAATCGTGTCTCCTGCAATTGATGGGTCCAATTAATCACCTTATTGGTCACAATCATCGAATTGGGAATGATAATGACAATATCGTCGCGGTTGATCACCTTGGAAGCACGCAAGCCAATGTTTTGAAGTTTAACGATTTCGCCGTCGACATCCAACACGTCACCAACTTTTGTACTCCCCTCTACGAGTAGGATTATTCCTGATACGATATCATTAAAAGTCTGTTGTAAACCCAGGCCCACTCCTACAAGTAGGGCTGCTGAACCTGCAATTAAAATGGTAATTTTCACTCCCATACTCTCCAGCGCAAGGACAAAAGCCAAGATCCAGATTACATAACTTATGATCTGAATAATGGCAAATTGGCTACCCGGATCGTGGTGACGCACCTTCCATCTTCGGCTAATTCCTTTTCTAATGAAGAAAAGTAAAACTTTTACCCCGGCAAAAATTGAAATGATAAGCAGGATACTGTATACGGATATACTGTAATCTCCCACCTCCAATAACCTGAATTCCAAAAATTCTCTAAAAGCCATGGCCTGTTAAAAAATTGCCAGTGGTAACATCATGCCACCACTGGTTCATCTTAATGAGCAAATCGATTCTTGTGAACTAAAGTACTGTAATTCTCTGATATCAGGTTTTTATCTGATATCTACTTAACCTCTCCTTTACCTGATCAATCGTGGCCCGTTGCTTTTCTATTTCACTTTGCTTTACTCCCTGAGCATTGAGATTGATTTCGATATCCTTCTTCATCTGATCGATAATGGCCTGAGCTTCATCAATCTCTTTGTGGTATCCTTCATTCTCTTTGTTCAACTTGCCCAAATCATTGTCTAATTCCTTCAATCGTTTTTCCTGCATTTTCAATTCCTCCTCAATGAGTACTTCCGTCACCATATCACCGTATCGATTCAGCAACTGGTGTGCAAAGACTACTTTATCCGGATGTGAGGCAGTCGATAGAAAGGCACCCCCGAGATCAAACCAAAATGTGACTTCAGTGAAATGCTCAGCCAGGTTCTCGCGAAACTTGGTGTAAACATCAACCGTGTTATCGCTAATTGTCTCTAATTTGGCATCATCGGCAAACCACTCATTGGATTTCTTATCCAACTTTGGTCTGCCCTTGTATTCCCTCATTAATTTCTTCAATATATCTTCTCCCAGGGATGTAGTGGCATATGGGATAACCACTGTAAAGCTATTTTGACTACCCCGGCTCAAACTTGCCTCCGCTTCCCTGATTTCATAATCGCTCTGGGTAAAAAGAGGTAATGCAATTGCCAGTGCAAAAAATGTGATGATTCCTTTTTTCATTTTAATGTGTTTTATTTCAAGTTAGAGACCCTGTAAAAGCTTTTTGGTCACATAAAAGTTATCAAGTTCCATAATTTGCTTTCTTCGGTCACTTGGTAGTGTGACATTTTCCTGCTTTGATAGAGCATGGGTGCTGATGTGACCATTTCCGTGAGATGGAATCTCTTCATTGACGATGCAGATTCTCTGGGCTATTTGTAATGTAAATTCGTGAGGAAGGTTTAAATATGTCTGGAAGTTGATCTATCGCGAAAGCATACTTGACAATAAATGATCGGCAGTTTACAAAATAGTTTCTTTATCGGTATCTTCGGGAGCTCCAAAATCTACCCGGACATTAGAGATGTTATGCCTGACGATTCATCGACTGAGGTAAAATTTGAACTCTCATCACCCAGCGATGAGGATTTAGTCGCCTATCTCCAGGCAAACCCAAGAGATCGCAAACTCCAGGGAGAAATCTATGATCGATTTTCCCGGCGGATATATTTTAAGTGCCTGTCCATTGTCAAGAATCAGGAAACTGCCCGGGATTTTTCTCACGATATTTTTATTCGAATTTTCACCAACATTCATCAATTTAAGGGTAAGTCAAAATTCTCCCTCTGGGTGCATTCCATCACCTACAATTACTGTCTAAAACAACTTGGTAAGAAAAAGATCCAAGCTGGAAGCCTGGACGAATATGACGATGAAATCACATCGGAAGATACGGACTCTGTGTTGGTTACTGAAAACCGCGAGACTCAGTTAAAAATAGTAGAAAGCAGTCTTTCTCTCCTAAATGCGGAAGAGCGCCTACTGGTCTCGATGAAATATGTTGATAATCTCAAAATCCATGAAATGAGCAAGATTCTAAAACTGGAAGATAGTGCCACAAAAATGCGCTTGAAGCGCACCAGGGATAAGCTTAAAAAGCACATAATCAAATTGTCAAATCTGTGAAGAAATGGAGGGAAAAGACAAAAAACTAATCGAAAGAAATCTGACGGACTTGCTCTCTCTGAGTACGGAAGACGGAGATGTGCCAACTGGATTGAAGGAGGAAATATTTCATACCATTGATCAAATTGAACTGACAGCTGACATTTTGGACTTGTTTACCTTTGAATACATCAAGACGGAAGCCACACTCTTAGGTGAGTTGGAAGAGGAGTAAAGGGATATTTCCCTTCCCAGGACCCATAGAGGACATACCTGTTTTTACAGAAAACTGCATCCCAGCATATCTTGGCAATACCGTTAAGTGGATATCTGGTGGCATTTATTCGCGGAAGCGCAGAAAAAAGTGACCAATTCATAAAAGATGAGTCTCTAGCTACAACGAATGGAGTATTATATGAGTGTAATTAGAGTTAGCCTATCTAAAAAAGAACCGGTCTTTAAACTTCCTGATTCCTGGCCGATCGAGGATTTAAAAGCACTACTAAAGGTCATGGATTTGGACCTGGATGCCGTCAATGAATTACAGGAGGTCGAGGAAATGTGCTATATGGCATTAAATGAACTGGAAACTCACGAGGCAGCTTCGATTGTATTGACCTTTCTCCTTGGGAATGACCTGGAACCGGGTCAAATCAGCAACATGAGTCATGAGATGATAGACCAGAAAATGTGGGAAGAGTACCCCGAGATATCTCTTCACAAGAAATTGTACTCGGCAAATTACCTGCTTTACAAGGCCTTTAACGGTCGGTTTCCCCGACCTGGCGCGGAGCGGGTAATACTAAAGCTGGAGAACATTCAAGACGAATCCGAAAAGGCAAAATTATTGGGAAACGATAAAGAAATTTGTCTAAAACTACTCTTAGGAGCATTTGAAGAAAATGCATTGATATATCGACTATACAGCGAACAAATTAGTAAAGGTGACCTAAAAGAAGCTTCCTTATTCATTTGGGAGCAAAACTTCACTACGGAGGGGACAGTTTCCATGCTGGAACTTACTGCATCCACCTATTGGTTTGATGACTTACTTGACCACGCCGAATATGATGCAAAGTTGCTCAATCACGAGACTCATGTATAATTAGGTATGTAAGAGCCTAAAATAAAAGTGTTGAAGTTTCACCCGGAGGTCCCGATTGGAATGGTAAGCACAGATCTCTTTTTTCGTTTTTAGTGTGGTGCCTGACTTTGGAGAGGATTTCAGGCACCTTTTCCCTTTATTTAAAGTGTTGGGATGAAATGTGAAGTGCTCTGCACAGATTTTGCATTACTATGTGAGATACTAGCGTGATCTGAGTATTTGTAGAGACCAGAAAGTGCATAAAAGATCACTACGGTAGGTTTACTTATTTCACATGCTATCAAGAATAGCCGTTAAATACTTAAGAATAAGTGACCAAATCATAATGGAGGGGTCTCTATCTCTGAGATTTTGTTTTTCTGAAACTTTCAGAAAAGATCAACCTTCCTAATCATACTTTTGAAAATCATGAATGAAATAGTTTCCTGGTCCCAATTATTTATGGAATCCTTACAGTCCTTTGGCAGCCGCTTTATGGGAGCTGTACCCGGTATACTTGCCGCCTTCTTTATTTTATTGGTTGGCTGGCTAATTGCCAAGTTGATGTCCTCAGCGGTCAAACAACTCTTAAAATTGCTCAAAATTGATGCCTTTGCTGACCGGATCAAGGCCAACGAGCTTTTAGAGAGAGCAAATATCACCAGGAAACCGAGCGAACTCATCGCTCGATTCATATACTGGTTGCTTATGCTTTTAGTGATCATGACCGCAGCAGACACCGTCGGATGGACGGCAGTAACTCAGGAAATATCAAAACTTATCGCGTGGCTCCCTTCTTTATTGGCGGCTATTGTATTCTTTATCGTCGGTATGTATTTGGCTGGATTTGTCAGAGATATTATTCGTGGAGCAACTGCTTCTCTGGGTATTGGTACCGGCAGGTTGGTTAGTCAATTCATTTTTTACCTGTTGGCAGTTGTCGTGACCATTACCTCACTTGATCAGGGAGGTCTGGATACATCGGTACTGCAATCAAATTTACTTCTTATCATTGGTAGTATTTTATTAGCTGCTGCGATTTCATATGGCTGGGCATCCCGTGAAATTTTAACTAATCTGCTTTCCACCACTTTTGGCAAACGCACAATTAAAGTGGGGCAGAAAATTAATTTTAATGGTAATAAAGGTGAGGTGATCAATATCAGTAGTATCAACGTGATACTGCGACTTGAGGATAATAGTAAGCTAGTTGTTCCGGCAAGTCAACTCATCAACCAACCATACATTATTTATGATGGACAATCCCCGGAATAATGATCTAGGGTACTGTTCAACAAATAATCCCCCTGGTGCTCCGCTTGGAGAGTATTCTTCTGAAGCTCAGCGGTTTTATTAAGTAGCCAACAACTTAATAATTATTATCTTTTGACTTTAGCCAGATGAATAATCAAGGACTGAATGGAAGGAGCTAAGAAGTTTGGCACATTTGCCGGTGTATTTACACCCACGTTGCTAACGATTCTGGGGGTAATCATGTATCTCCGTTTGGGCTGGGTAGTGGGCAATGCCGGTTTATTGGGTGCCTGGTTGATTATCTTGCTGGCATATCTCATCACTCTTTGTACGGCACTTTCTATGTCATCCATCACTACCAACATCCGGATCGGTGCCGGTGGTGCATATGCTATCATATCGCAAGCTTTGGGCCTTGAGGTTGGGGGTAGCTTAGGCATTCCTCGCTATATCTCACAAGGTTTGGCCGTCACCATGTATATTTTCGGGTTTAGAGAGGGATGGCTGTCTATCTTCCCGGATCATCCGGCATTTCTGGTAGATCTGGTGGTGTTTGTCATCTTGTATGCCATTGCCTATAAAAGTGCTGATCTGGCGATTAAGACCCAATTTATCATTATGGGCGTCATATTTCTATCACTGGTTTCCATTGTTTTTGCCGCTTATTTTGGTTCGATGCAGTTTGCCACGGAGGAAGTAGTCAAATGGGGAACATTTAGTGGTGTGGGTGGGAGTACAAATGAAAAATTCTGGTTGGTATTTGCCGTCTTTTTTCCGGCAGCTACCGGCATTATGGCCGGGGCCAATATGTCGGGGGAACTCAAGGACCCACGCAAGAGCATTCCAGCGGGTACGTTATGGGCCATCGGAGTCAGCCTCATCATTTATCTGGTTCTCGCCTACTGGATTGCCCGATCAGCCACAGAGCAAGAACTCCTCTATAATTATAACGTCATGATCGAAAAATCATTTTTCCCTCCCCTGGTGATTGCCGGAGTTTTGGGTGCGACTTTTTCTTCGGCTTTGGCCTCGATCGTGGGTTCATCGAGAATTCTTTTTGCCATGGGACAGCACCGCGTACTTCCGAAGGGCGAATGGTTGGAATTCCAGGACAAGATCGGGCAACCCCGCAACGCTCTGATCGTTACCGGTGTACTGATTTTCCTAACCATGTTACTGCGTGATCTGAATGCAGTAGCACCTTTGGTCACCATGTTTTTTCTTATCACCTACGCTATGCTCAACGTGGTGGTCATTATTGAGCAACAACTGGGCTTGATCAGCTTTCGTCCGTTGTTTACAGTCCATAAAGTAGTTCCATGGATCGGACTAATTGGCAGCCTATTAACCATGTTTATCATCAATCCTACCATAAGTTTAGTTTCCTGGGCTGTAATGATATTTGTTTATGGTATTCTCAGCCGCAGAAAATTGGAGACCAAATTTGAAGATGTGCGCAGTGGATTATTCACATCTTTTGCCGAATGGGCAGCAAAACACACGGCCGACACAGCGCACCAGCAGGAACGGTCATGGAAGCCCAATCTCCTCATTCCTGTAACGGAGGGATCAGCACTTCAAGGGTCATTTAGTCTTATTAAAGACATCGCCTACCCCAAGGGAGGTGCTGTACTTATGGGTATCGATAATGGTAGCTATCAAAGTTTAAAAGAGAAATTAGATTACGTCTCTAAATCATTTAAAAAAGACAACGTATTCTCTTCGGTTACATTGATGCGCACCGAAAGCTTTGCCGAAGGTGTCAATTTTGGTAACCAGGCGTTGGGTGCAGCTTTCTTCAAGCCCAACATAGTATTTCTGAACCTGGCGGAAAGGGAAGAATCAGTTAATGATTTTATCCAGGTGATAACTGAGGCCCGCCGGTTAGAACTAGGAGTCATACTTTATTCACCGCATCCAAGGGCTATGTTGGGTCAACAACAAAACATCAATGTTTGGATCAGAGAACAAAGTCCGGATTGGGAATTTAAAGAAGGGTCGGAAACCCATGACTTGGCACTGCTCATCGCCTACAAACTAAAATCAAATTGGAACGCACAGATAAAGATCATCACTGTCGTAGAAAACAGTGAGGAGCATGCCAAGGCAAAAAACTATTTGCGTGAATTAATTGATCTGGCGAGACTACCGATTGAGTCTACATTAGTTCTCGAGGGAAAATTTACCGATCAGTTTAGCCAGGCTCCTCTCGCTGATATAAATATTCTGGGAATTTTTCCTGGCAAAGAAATAAAACACTACTACGACCTATCCATGGAAATCAATACAACTTGTTTATTCATCCAGGATTCCGGACATGAAAACATATTTGCCTGACAGGGACTAATTAGGTAAGAAGTAGATTTAACGATCCAGCATCAGAGGGCTTAGTGAGGAATTCTTTCCCGTACTACTCCATATAAATAGGTGCCAGCAACTGCACTCAGGATCACCAGGATCATCGAGATAAAGCCATGACCAACTAAAGTAAACATGGGTCCGGGACATGCACCGGTCATGGCCCAACCCAGGCCAAAAATTGTGCCTCCAAAAAGATACCGGGGTACGCTAAGGTCCTTGGGATTAAATGAGATCTCCGTGCCGGAAGAATTTTTCAGTCTTGACTGCTTAACACTCCAAATAATGACAGCTCCCAGTACAACGGCTGTACCAATAATTCCATACATATGGAAACTATCAAAATGGAACATTTCCTGAATTCTAAACCAGGATACTGCTTCAGATTTTGTCATAATGATGCCAAATAGAAGACCGACAATAAAGAACTTTATTAACTTCATTTTTGATATTGCTAAATTACTAATCTAAAGACTGAATAAAAATGGTAATAAAAAGTGAGTCATAATTAATCCACCAATAAAAAACCCAACCACCGCGATGAGGGAGGGCAATTGCAGGTTGGACAATCCACTAATGGCATGACCTGAAGTACATCCTCCTGCCCACCGGGTGCCAAATCCAATCATTAATCCACCCAGGACAATAAAAATCAAACTTCGTAGCGTCAATATCTTTTCCTTGGCAAAAATTTCCATAGGCACATATCCGGTACCGTCTTCCAGTGTGACCGGAGTTGCGATGCCCTCGCTGGCGAGATGATCTCGGGTTGCTTCAGCAATTTGCACCGGCATATCAGAAGCCAAATATTGAGAGGCGATAAATCCCCCTCCGATAGCACCGAAAATAAAAACCAGGTTCCAAATTTGGTTCCGCCAATTAAAATTAAAGAAGCTGATCTTTTTACCTGCGCCACCAATGGCACAAAGCGTACGTAGATTTCCGGAAACTCCAAACTCACCGCCAAAATACAGCAGGAGAAACATCACCAGGGCGATCATTGCTCCGGAGATGGACCAATGCCATGGTTGAGAAATCAATTCTATAATATTAGTCATAATTAATCAAGTCTTAACAAGAGCTTTTTACTAAGGTTAGAATGGCCCCTACATTTAAATACCAACAATATAAGTCAATCAATACACGGAGAGAATGAGCATAGATTTACAGTGTAGTGGGACAAACATATTCGGAGACGGGAATTTCGGATTCTTTGATTGCATCAAAACCGCCAGTGATGTCCACTACATTATGATATCCCCGGGATTTTAATATGGAACTGGCAATCATGGATCGATAGCCGCTGGCACAATGTACATAGAACGGTTCTGTCTTCGGTAATTCGGCCAGTTGGTTATTTAGATTACTCAGTGGCATATTTGCCGCACTCAGCGCATGTTCGGATAAATATTCTGACTCCTTTCGTACATCAAATATTTGTACCTGCCGCTGCGCATCTTCTACCAGCGGTTGTAATTCCGCCACAGTCACTGCGTCTACCGAGTCAATCTCTTTACCCGCTTTCTGCCAGGCTTCCAATCCACCTTTCAAATAACCCAATGTGTGGTCAAATCCAACGCGTGCCAACCGGGTTACCGCCTCTTCTTCTTTACCCTCGGGCACGACCAGGAGGATAGGTATCATCACATCTTTGACCAGGGCTCCTACCCAGGGAGCAAAGTCACCATCGAGTCCGATAAAAATCGACCGGGGTACAAAGGCCTTTCTAAACTCCTCTTTAGTTCTGACATCTAGTATCAGTGCCTCCCTAAGTTCGGCTTCCAGTTCAAAAGCGTCGGGATCGAGCGGTCGTGTGCCTTGACTAATTACCTTGTCAATGGAATCGTAACCTTCCTTATTCATCTTCACATTAAGCGGAAAATACGCCGGCGGAGGTAATAAACCCTCCGTAACCTCTTTGATGAATTCTTCTTTGGTCATATCCGCTCTCAAAGCATAATTCACCTTCTTTTGATTTCCCAGGGTATCTACCGTCTCTTTCATCATGTTTTTTCCACAAGCCGAACCGGCACCATGTGCGGGATAAACAATGACATCATCTGCCAGTGGTATGATTTTCTTCCTCAAGCTATCAAACAACAAGCCGGCCAGATCTTCCTGGGTCATATGTGCTGCTTTCTGGGCCAAATCCGGTCGACCTACATCACCTAAAAACAAAGTGTCACCTGAAAAAATCGCATGGTCTTTGCCCTGCTCATCGAGCAGCAAGTAGGTGGTAGACTCCATCGTATGGCCCGGAGTATGTATAGCTTTAATCTGAATCTTCCCCAACTGAAAAATTTCCCCATCTTTTGCAATATGAGACTCAAACGTTGGATTAGCTTCGGGTCCATAAATTATGGTTGCACCGGTCTTCTCTGCCAGGGTCACATGACCACTCACAAAATCAGCATGGAAGTGAGTCTCAAAAATGTATTTAATTTTGGCATTATTTTCGGCTGCCCGTTCGATATAAGTGTCCACTTCCCGCAGTGGATCGATGATGGCTACTTCACCTTCGCTTTCGATATAGTATGCCCCTTGTGCGAGACAGCCGGTATAAATTTGATCAATTTTCATTATTAGCTAGATTTCAATTATTTATTTACAATGGCAAAATTAATAGAAATAAGATGGAGGTCAGTGACATAAATCACAGAAGAACTCACATCACCAACATTATGAAGTCTTCGCGGCGTTGAGAATTACATCTTCCAGCTGCTGAGCCGATTGCATGCCCGACTTCTGCCAAATCGCTTTCCCATCTTTATATAAAATAAAGGTAGGAACACTCATTATCCTCAGTTTTTCTGCTATTGCCCGGTTCTTGTCTATATCTATCTTTATTATTCTGCCCTTATCACCAATTCGGCCGGAAACTTCCTTAAGTACCGGAGCCATCATCTTACATGGTCCACACCAGGCCGCAGTGAAGTCTACAAGTGTTGGTACACTGCTTCCAACGATTTCCTGAAATGATTGTCTTTTTTTCATAAATAATATTCTTTTAACGAATAAAAACTTTTCACCCAACCACACCCTCCAGAATAACAACAATACTGATATCTAATATGTTCGTAGGTTCTGGAAGCCAAAAACCATTGGTAGGCTATTTATTTGTTTGCATTGTGTAGTGCTTACGTGGGTCCGGGTTATCTCCAAGATCACCATGGACATGGATATAATCCCAAACCGATTGATTATCCATAAAAAAGTGATTTTCACCAATCTTTTCGACAATGCCACTTAGCGCCATTGCGTCTCTCACTGGCCCCTTTACTGCGGAAAAATAGACCAGAATATTTCGCCGTTTGTACTCTTCAATCATTTCTTCAATCAAATGCAAAGCACTGCTATCAATGTAATTGATACTCTCTGCATCAATCAATATAAATTTTAGATTCTCTCCCTTTTTCTGTGCCTGTGCTTCAATTCCTTCCTTAAAATAATTTAAGTTGGCAAAGTACAATTGGGCATCGAAACGAAAAATGAGAAGGTCCTCACGTTCTTCCAGATTTTTGAATCGGCTCACATTTCTATACAATGTCGTTCCCGGCACTTTGCCCAGAATAGCCACATGGGGAATAGAAGTGCGGTAAATCACCATCGAAAGAGATAAAATCACACCGATCAGCACACCCAGTTCAATTCCCAATGTTAATGTGGCAAGAAAGGTAACTACCAGCATAACAAAGTCTTCCCGATTAACCCGCCAGAGATACCTGGCCTCCTTAAAATCAATCAAACCTGATACGGCTACGAGAATTACCGACGCCAATATGGCTTGGGGCAGGGAATAAAATAAATGGGTAAAAAACAATAGAGTAATTATGATAAGTGCCGCACTAATGATCGATGCCAATCCCGATTTGGCTCCCGCCTGGTCGTTTACTGCTGTCCGCGAAAATCCACCTGTGACCGTAAAAGATTGGAAAAATGATCCAACGATGTTAGCGAAACCAAGTGCGCGTAATTCCTGATTGGGAATAACCTTATAATTCCGATGTTTGGCCTGGATAGCTTTAGCGACAGCAATGCTTTCCATAAAACTGACTAATGCAATGGCCAATGACGTAGGAATCAATTTAATGATCAGATCAGCATTCCAAAGCGGCAATTCAAATGCCGGGAAACCGGCTGGTACTTCTCCTAATACGCTGACACCTGCCTGATCGAGATCAAAAAGGAGTATACTCATAATGCCAAATAACACTGCCAATAATTGGCCGGGGATACCCTTGTGAATCCTTCTTGATAATAAGATAATAGCTATCCCTCCCAAGCCTATTAAGAAGGTTGAGAAATGTATATCACCCAATTTTTGGAACAATGCAATCAGGATTTCATGCACGTGATGCGATCGAGGTAGATCAACGCCCAATAAATGCTTTACCTGACTTAGACCGATCAGGATGGCAGCAGCCGAGGTAAATCCACTGATGACGGGATGCGATAGAAAATTCACCAGGAATCCCAATCTAAATACTCCGAGTAAAAACTGGATCAATCCCACCATAAGGGCAAGTAGAATAGCCAGTTGCAGATAGGTCTCGGAGCCCGCCTCCGCCAGTACGCTTACGCCGGCGGCGGTCAGTAATGACACCATTGCCACGGGGCCTACCGCGAGCTGCCGGGATGTACCCAGCAGGGCATAAATGATAATTGGTATAGTGGAAGCATAAAGGCCGTAGATCGGAGGCACACCGGCAATCATAGCGTAGGCCATACCCTGTGGGATCAACATCACCCCAACGGTAAGTCCGGCACTCAGGTCACCGGGAAACCACTTGCGATTGTAGCTTCTCAACCAGGAAACCGATGGCACAAGTTGTTCAAGCTTCATGCTGCAAAGGAAGATATGATCTATGAAATGAATTCAAACTCTCTGATTTTTATGAAGTTACTGCGGACCACCGCTTCTGATTGATGATTCCGGCAGGTAAATTCGATCACAAAGATACACAGAGCCAACTTGCCCTACGTAACTTAGATCACAAAGCAGATAAGATGGATAAGCAACTCGTTTTTGGGCCAGCTTGACGGCACCACCCATCTGGTAGACAACCACTTCACTTTAAGAACACCAGTCACCCCCAGCGGAGTCGAGGGGCCCGTCACTTAAAAACACCGGGTCTCCCCTAGCGGAGTCGAGGGGCTGTTTTTCTAGTAATAAAAGTTTTCTTTTTGGAGAAAAGGCCTTCGACAAGCATGTCCTGAGAGGAGCCGAAGGGCTCAGGCTGACTTTTCGTTATTGTTAATATTCAGAGGTTTATGAGGATCTGTCATAGGTAGCCTGTCGAAGGGTAATTCTTAGACGTTCCCAGAGGTCCGAAGTCCGAAGTCGGGAGCCGGAAGTCATCATTAAAATTGCCTTCCTGCGTGTCCCCGTCGGAAAGCCCAATGATGTGGATCTGGATCTACGCTGTGCGGTTTTTATT
Source organism: Saprospiraceae bacterium (assembly GCA_013001805.1). Classification (GTDB taxonomy): domain Bacteria; phylum Bacteroidota; class Bacteroidia; order Chitinophagales; family Saprospiraceae; genus JABDMH01. Next base: position 17,249 of record JABDLW010000808.1, read on the forward strand.
TACCGTAAGAGAGCCGCGAATCTATATTCGCGGGCGGATTT
>JABDLW010000681.1 GCA_013001805.1 Saprospiraceae bacterium
TGGTATATGATCTGATGATCTCCTTACAGCCCATAATCGGTAAGAAGCTAAAGAAGAATCATCTTCTGGTCTGATTGACTGTACGCTTAAAATCCCGCAAATAAAAAAATTCAACATCTATCCGGACTTTTCACAGGGCTTAGGACACTAGTATATAGAAGCAACATAAATACATTCTCATACATCGTTTTTGGTTAAGTTTTTCAGCTAAACGCCTTCTTAGGAAAAGTCCTCAGAAGGCGTTCTCTTTTTAATGAAATGCAAGATCTGATTTTATATCCGGGCCGGTTCCGTTGTCAGTCAAAGTTTGAGCAAAGTATAGATTTGAAATTATCTGAAAAATTTTCCCGCATCTGCAGGACATTTTGCTGCAACCAATACACTATTAATCAGAAGCAACATTCATACATTCTTATACATCATTTTCATACTACAGTTTTTTAGTCAAGTTTTTTAGCTAAGCGCCTTCTCAGGAAAAGTCCTCAGAAGGCGTTTTTTTCTTATTGATGTATTTATCCTAACCACCCGGGTCGCAATTTGGATCTCTATAATCAAAAGGATAAAGTAGCTCGAAAATAATCTTTATCCCGCCAGGACATTTTATGCCCATTGATACACTATCTAACAGAAGCAACATTCATACATCATTTCATAGCAGTTTTTGATTAAGTTTTTTAGCTAAGCGTCTTCTCAGGAAAAGTCCTCAGAAGGCGTTTTTTCTTATTTGATGTTTTTATCCTAAGCATACAGACCAGAATTTGGATCTCTATAATCAAAAGGATAAAGTAGCTCGAAAATAATCTTTATCCCGCCAGGACATTTTCTGTCCATTGAGACACTATCTAATAGAAGCGACATTCATACATCATTTCATAGCAGTTTTTGATTAAGTTTTTTAGCTAAGCGCCTTCTCAGGAAAAGTCCTGAGAAGGCGTTTTTTCTTATTGATGACTGTTATCGAATAGCCCAAACACTCTGGGATTGCCTATCTAAAGGACATCCGAGTCATTCGATCAATGGGAAAAAGGACAATTTCCTTTGCAAACACACAGAAAGATAAAATTGTGCTTATCATGAAGTTTTTACCAGCGATATTCCTGACCCTAATTTCTGTATTGGAAGTAGCAGGAAATTTTGCTCTGGTTCGGGATCAGATCAGGGAGGTACCTCAGCAAGAAATCTTTCCGGTCAACCTGTCCAATTGCAAATTCACAAATCCACTAAGGGATTTGGTATGGCTGAGTAAGTTGCACCAATCCCAGCCATCTATGTCAATCCATGAATATCAAAAGGGAGGACATGTCTATTTTAAAATTTTCAATTGCACTAAGTCTTCGAATCGTGCCTACTGGTATGACTGTGCCGGCACATATAAAGGACGAACCAGCCAGAATGATAACGATCTGGCTAATTATATCGCAAGGGGGGCAAAATTCAGGAAAAGTTGGTTTACCACTTGCCTTAAATTGACAGTACCCGCTCCCTTGTGTTTGACAATTGCTCAATTTGTTGCACCGGGCCAGAATCAACCTTTTTTAAAAGGCTCCAATGTGCAAGTGGGAATCGATTCCCGATTCCCAGGAAACATTAAATATATTGACTTGTATATCAATGGCCAATTTGTCCGCAGAGAAGTACATAATCCATATCGTTGGGGCAGTCAGCGACATGTCGATCATGTGCTGAAAGGAATGAGTCGTGGCACTTATAAACTAAAAGCTAAGATCAAAGACAAGTGTGGCGGGCTGAAGACCATCACACGAACTTTCAGAGTCGTATAATTTTATCCATATTATCCCGATTAACCACGAGCCTCTCATCGCGTATGAGAGGCTTTTTATCTATCGTAAATAAGTTGCCAATACACCAGATCTTATTTGCCCCGAAGTGATGGTACACAAGTAAGAGAGAAGTTACATATCTTTGCACTTTTTTTGGAAAGCTCGTGCATTTGGAATTTTCCACCCTTACTAAATTTCGAAACGATGCTGAGATATGTAATTTTGTTTTTCTCACTGGCCCTGTTGTGGGCATCTTGCGGCAGTGAGTCTGCTCCAAAATCTGCTGATGGATGGCAGACCCTTTTTAATGGTAAAAACCTGAAAGGCTGGAGCCGCCTTAATGGAGATGCCGAATATATAGTGGAAGATGGTGCCATCGTGGGCACCACGAAAAGAGGATCTCCCAACACATTTTTGGCAACGGATCAAAAATTCGCTGACTTTCGCCTCGAGTTTGAAGTGAAGATCGATACCTTCATTAATTCCGGAGTTCAGTTTCGTAGCAATAGCACTGACTATATGAATGGTAAAGTGCATGGATATCAGGCTGAAATTGATGCAAGTAGCAGAGCGTGGTCGGGCGGTATATACGACGAGTCACGACGGGGCTGGTTGTTTCCCATGGGTTTAAATCCAGCAGGAGGTCGAGCTTATAATCCATTAGATTGGAACAAAATTACTGTAGAGGCTATTGGCAGCGAAATAAAGACATGGGTTAATGATGTCCCGGCTGCTTTCCTGATCGATGATCTCACCGACCGTGGATTTGTCGCTCTTCAGGTGCACTCAATAGAACGGGCTGAACTGAATGGACGAAAAATCCGGTGGAAAAACATTAGAATCCTGGAAGATCCCAAGGACCGGAAAGCCGGTACATTTTCCCACATCGTAAATACTTTACCCAACAACCTATCTGAACCTGAGGTGGCCCTGGGTTGGATATCTCTTTTCGACGGGACATCCAGTGATAGATGGCGCGGAGCTGGATTGGAAAAATTTCCCGAGATAGGCTGGAAGGTATCTGATGGCGAACTCATGGTGTTAGAATCCGGTGGAGCTGAGGCCGCTCACGGTGGTGACATTGTAACTCGGGATGAATTTGCCAGCTTTGATTTTCAGTTAGAGTTTAAGCTTACAAAAGGTGCTAATAGCGGTATCAAATACTTTGTCACCGAAGAATATGAGACCGAAGGGTCAGCAATTGGTCTGGAATATCAAATTCTGGATGACAGTGAACATCCCGATGCCAATGAAGGAGTAGATGGCAACAGGACACTGGCATCACTTTATGACCTGATTCCAGCCGATAAGCCGGATCGTTATGTTAGGCCGCCAGGAGAATGGAATCACGCCAGAATCGTCGTGAAACCCAATGATATGGTCGAGCACTGGGTTAATCACATCAAGGTGCTTGAGTACCGCCGGGGTTCTGCTATGTTTAAAAATTTGGTCCGCAATAGTAAGTACAAGGACTACAAAAATTTCGGATTGGCCGACCAGGGCCACATCTTGTTACAGGACCACGGAAATCAGGTAAGCTTCCGGAGCATCAAAGTGCGCAATCTTTAAGCAAAGAGCTGCCACCAGGTGAAGCGTCCCATAGACACTGGCTATAAAGGCCGGTTAGCTGCCATGAGGAACTCCACTTCTTCAACTTTCTTGGGAATGGGGGGTCCCAGCAACCTGCTTCCACCAGAAGTGATCACATAATTGTCTTCAATACGTATGCCTCCAAAATCTTGAAACTTGGATAATGCACTATAATTGATGAAGTCAACATGCTTTTTTTCAGAAGACCACAAGCCTATTAATTGAGGAATAAAATACAGCCCGGGCTCTACTGTCAGGACCAAACCCTCGTGTAAATTTTTTCCATAGCGTAAAGATCGCAACCCAAATTGCTTACTTCTTCCTATGTCTGTATCATACCCCACCAAATCCTCACCAAGATCTTCCATATCATGTACATCGAGCCCAATCATATGCCCCAGTCCATGCGGAAAAAATAATGCATGTGCACCCTGATTAACTGCATCTTCCATATCTCCCTGCATCAGGCCCAGATCTTTGAGTCCTGAAGCCATAGTTAGAGCACATGCCAGATGGATGTCGCGGTAACTCCTGCCGGGTTCAAGCATTGCAATGGCCGTGTTTTGACCCGCTAATACGAGTTCATAAATGCTTTTTTGTAAGGGGGTAAAAGAACCGGAAACCGGCAAGGTTCGGGTGATATCTCCCGCATAAAACATTGGTGACTCGGCGCCAAAATCTCCTAACAATAGTTGTCCTGCTTCCAGGACGTGATGGTGGTCATGGTTGTGTAGTGTTTGACCATCTTTGGTCAAGATTACGGGGTAAGCAGTGTCTACTCCCTGCTTATGCGCGGCACTCATGAGGTAACTTACCAACGTGCTTTCCGCAACTCCTGGCTTGGCTTCATACATCACCTCCAGGTGCATATCCCGTGTGATCGTTAAGGCTTTGTCCATCTCTTCCAACTCCTGGCTCTCTTTCACTGAACGTTGTCTGATCACAGATTTTATCAATTCGAGAGAAATATGCCTCTCTACTTCAGCAATAGATTTTTGCAGATATTTTGCAAGCTTAATTTTGGAAAGTCCGCGATAAGGAGGTAAGTAATGAACTGTCCGATCCTTATCAGCCGCTTCCTTCAGCTTGTCTTGCAATTGCTGGGTTGAAAGAGTATGAGCAATACCTACCTGTTGCCCCAATTCATTTATGCCCGGTAAAGGTCCCATCCACACGACCATTTCTACCGATCTATCATCGCCGCAGAGATATGTCTTTCCCGCATCAATATCGATTAGCAGCGATAGCCCCGGAAGGCTGATGCCTGCGAAGTACAAAAAATTACTGTCCTGTCTGAAGTGATAGGTATTATCTTCATAATTCTTGGGACTTTCATCGTTTCCCAGAATCCAAATCAATCCACTTTTCATCCCTTTCACAAGTGATTCTCTACGCTTGTGATAGGTTTCAGGAGAAAAAAGGTGCAAGTTCATGTCAGTTCATGCTTTCATTTGCTTAAAAATGTCTTCTCAGGCGCGGATCGATGGCAGCCTAAACCATATCTTCTGGTCGAACCCAGGAATCAAAATCCGTCTCAGTGACATACCCCAATTGACTTGCTGCCTCTTTTAGAGTACTATTTTCCTTATACGCTTTTTTGGCAATCTCAGCAGCTTTATCATACCCGATCTTAGTATTTAGCGCCGTCACCAGCATCAACGAATTATTGAGGTGCTCTTTTATGCGCGGGTAGTTCGGTTCCAGGCCACGAATGCAATGCTCTTCGAAGCTTAAACATGCATCGGCGATTAGCCTGGCTGAATCTAAAAAGTTATAGATCATTAAAGGCTTAAAAACATTAAGCTGAAAATGGCCATTCATACCTCCTACCGTCACTGCCACGTCGTTGCCAATCACTTGTGCCATTGCCATGGTTAAGGCTTCCGATTGTGTTGGATTGACCTTTCCTGGCATGATGGAAGAGCCGGGTTCATTGGCGGGTATGATAATTTCTCCAATACCACTTCGTGGACCCGAAGCCAGCATCCGGATATCATTACCAATTTTCATCAGCGAAACTGCCACCGTTTTTAATGCTCCATGGGCTTCGACGATGGCATCGTGGGCAGCTAATGCTTCAAATTTGTTTTTTGCTGTGACAAAAGGCAAACCGGTTATTTCAGCGATCTTCTTTGCTACTTTTTTGTCGTAACCTTTGGGAGTATTCAATCCCGTTCCGACGGCCGTACCTCCTAGTGCCAGCTGTGACAAATGTTTTAGTGAATTTTTTATCGTGAGAAGTCCCTGGTCAAGCTGAGCAACAAATCCCGATAGTTCCTGACCCAGTGTAACCGGGGTTGCATCCATCATGTGCGTTCTCCCAATTTTAACCACTTTCATAAAGCGCTTCGATTTTACACTCAGGACATCCCTTAATTGCTCAATTGCGGGAATCGTATCGCTAACCAATATCTGATAGGCCGCGATGTGCATAGCGGTAGGAAAAGTATCATTTGAAGATTGACTTTTATTTACATCATCATTCGGATGCAAAAATTTCTTCTCGTCAGTTAGCTTTCCACCTTTGATCACATGGGCACGATTAGCTATCACTTCATTGACATTCATATTTGATTGTGTACCCGAACCGGTCTGCCACACTACCAAAGGAAATTGATCATTAAGCTTCCCGGCTAGAATTTCGTCACACACTTTTTCGATAAATCGGGCTTTATTTGCCGACAAAACTTTTAGCTCTACATTGGTGAGCGCTGCAGCTTTCTTTAGAATGGCAAAGGCACGGATCACTTCCATCGGCATCAATTGACCACCAATTTTAAAGTTTTCACTGGATCGTTGGGTCTGTGCCGCCCAATACTTATCAGCCGGCACGGAAATCATGCCTATACTGTCTTTTTCTTTTCGATATTTCATCTTGTTTGCCATAAGTTGAGATTAGGATTAACTTGTGGGTTACTGCATAATCTTCTAACTACAGAAAAAATATGGCATGAGGAAACCGCGACATCGAGATTAGGACATATGAGAGAGTCCATTTGGTAACTTAGTACCACCGGATGTGATGTAACACTTGCCAAATTCCAGGCTAAATGCTATAGTCTTTCTACAGAAGAAGATTATTCAAGCCCATAAAAACACAAAAATACAGATTAGCTACATGAAATTGAGGCTTAAAGAAAATACAATTCGGATAAGATTATCTATTGACGAAGTAAACTTGCTGGTTGTAGAGGGACAGGTTGCGGGGAGAACCTTTCTCAGTGCAAAAAATTACTTAGAGTATTCACTGAGACTGGCCAAATCCCTGGGACTAACTTACCTCGATCAGCATCTCATTCTCGAGTTACCTCGCGAAACATTAAAGGATTGGAATTTAAACCAAACTGTGGGCTTTAACTGGAAGATACCTATTGACGAGAGCACTGAAGAAATTCAGATAACACTTGAGAAAGATTTTAAGTGCCTGACCATCCGCGAGGGAGAGGATGAATCCAATCTCTACGATCATCCCGACCCATCCCAACATAAGCTTTCATCTACATGAAATCCAGAGAAAATCACAGGATAAAGAAATATGACGATGGCAGGTTTACGGAAATACCGGATCCGGTAAGTGTCGAGGCCCCACTTCAAATATCCTTGCGACACGGTAAGTTTGGACAACGTAGTACCGTCAAACTGGCCATGACTATGCGTACTCCGGGACAAGACGATTTGCTGGCATCGGGATATTTATTCACAGAAAACCTTATTCAGCATAGAAACGATATCGTACAAATGCGTCACCTTTCAGACTATGAAATATTGGTCGAATTAAGTGAAAATGTAACTGTGGATTTGACCAGTCAAGCGCGAAACACTTACGTTAATTCGAGTTGTGGCATTTGTGGTAAAAGCGAATTAACCGAAATTAATGCGACCATCCCATATCTGCTCACTCCTGGCCTTCCACAGATTACTTCCGCAGAGGTTTGTCAATGGCCTGGTTTATTGGATGAGGCACAACTGGAATTTAGGGAAACCGGGGGAACTCACGCAGCGGCTCTCATTCGAAAACACGCGGTCATTAACGTACAGGAAGATGTCGGCAGACACAATGCTCTTGATAAGCTTTTGGGATTTGCTCTACAGAACCTCTCATTGCCGTTATCTGACACAGCTGTTGTCGTAAGTAGCAGGGCTAGTTTTGAATTGGTTCAAAAGGCCCTGATGGCTGGCATCCCCATTCTGGCCTCTTTTGGAGCTGCCAGCAGTATGGCTATCGAGACCGCCCTTGATAATAATATGACGCTCATTGGGTTTTTAAAACAAGCTCAATTTAATGTCTATACTCATGGGCAGAGGGTTACCATACAGCATGACAAAGGATGAAGGGAAGAAATAACCTCTCCATCATGTCTTGATAAAAACCGGATAATGATTGCAATGCCTTCAGCGAAGATGTACAGACTTATTTGGCTGTCTTATAGCGTCTTTCCACCTCGCTCCAATTAATTACATTGAAAAAAGCCGTCACATAATCGGCTCTTCTATTCTGATAATTCAAGTAATAAGCATGCTCCCAAACGTCAAGACCCAGGATCGGTGTACCTTTTACATTTGTTACATCCATGAGGGGATTGTCCTGATTGGCCGTATTGGTCACAGCCAGTTTTCCTGATTTATCGACCAATAACCAGGCCCATCCGGAACCAAATTGCGTAGTCGCAGCTCGGCTAAATGCATCTTTAAAATCATCAAAAGATCCAAATTTCGTATCCATTGCCGAGGCTAATTCACCTGAAGGCTTACCGCCACCATTGGGCGACATAATCTGCCAAAATAAACTGTGGTTATAAAAACCTCCACCATTATTCCGGACAGCTGCACCATGATTGGAGACGCCTGCCAGCAGCTCCTCAATGGATCTGTCTGCCAAAGGAGTACCTTCAACAGCCGCGTTTAGATTATTTGTATATCCGGCATGATGCTTACCGTGATGGATTTCCATGGTTTTGGCATCGATGTGGGGTTCTAGTGCATCTTTAGCATAGGGTAGTTCAGGAAGTTGAAAAGCCATATTAAATTGTTTTTTTGATTTTTTCTAAAATTACTTGATTGCTTTAGTAACAGTGGTAAATATAATAATGTTCGATCGCTTCTTAAATAGCTCAGACATGTTGCTATTACTGTGCCTGTTTGGCAATTTGGTATAGTTGTTCAATCTGATCCTGACTATAGTAACCGGACATGCCAGCCTGAAACAGATACTCATTATCCCCTTGAATCTTCAAATGCCGGAAATCATAATTTACCAGTGTGTCAATCATCAACTCAAATACAAATCCATCCGATTCTTCCAGCATAAATTTGGAAAAATAAATGCCCTCTTCGACGGATTGCTTTAGATCTTTCATGGCTGTCTCCAGATTCTGACTACCTACTTTTGAACTAAATATCTGCAGGTC
>JABDLW010000727.1 GCA_013001805.1 Saprospiraceae bacterium
ATGATCAAAGTACGACAACCCTTGGCTGGGATCACCATCATGGGTATTTTACCACGCAGGAATTATGAATCACGTATCCGTATTCTCAACTTGCAGATTGCACAAATTGCAAGTGAAACGGAAATCGGTTATGGTGACATCGGTCATATCTTTTTAGAGGGTTTACGGATAAATGAATCCCTTTTCTCTGATGGCTTGCATCCGAATGCCGAGGGATACCGAAGAATGAAGGCTGCTTTGGAAGGATACATACCGTAGTGATCTGGATCACAAAATTCTGATCAAACAGGCACTACCTTTGCAGGTTTGACAGGAGCATAAAATTGAGGTACCCAGAGAAAATGTAATGGCACAAATAGAAGAAAACAAATTAATCACCAGAGATTGGCTGGCGATAGAACGTACGAGACTGGCCAACGAGCGAACTTTCCTTGCCTATTTTCGCACGTTCATCGTCTTCCTCAGTTCGGGTTTTGCCATTATAAAATTGGAAATCCTACAGGAAATAGAGTATTTGGGTTACGTTCTCACCAGCCTGGCACCAATAATATTAATAATCGGAGTTGCCAGATTTTATTATGTTAGAAAACATACCAGGAGATTTTATAAATTCAAGGAGAAGGAGGACTAAAATTGGTAGCAGAAAAAAAGCCATTGAAGTGATAAACAACAATGGCTAAACGGACTCTATTGTAAGGATCAAGGGCGCGTTATTCTATAGCAATTTTTATAATTTTCGAAGAGCCCTGATCAATTAATTTTAAGGCATAGATTCCCGGAGTTATCCCGGTGATTTCCAAACTCTGGTGTGGAGAGACATTTTTCCAAACACGTTGCACTTTACCTTGCAAATCGATCAAAAATACCGAATTAATTGAGTTGACAATTCCAGAAATGCGGAGCGATTCTCTTACGGGATTAGGATATGAAATCAAAGTTGAAGACCGGATCATCGTGACAGCCTCTATGGCAGAATAAGTTTGCGTACCATCCAGATCGATCGACAACAGGCGATAATAATTTTGACCGGACGCAGGATTTTTATCCATGACTTCATATTTGGCAGAAAACCCCTTAGCGGCCACTCGCTCAATCGTTTGCCAGCTCTGTAGATCAACCGATCTTTCTATTTCAAATCTATCATTCTGAATCTCCTCAGCCGTATGCCATTTTAGGGCTACTTCTTCCCCAGTCAGCCAGGCACTTAGTGGCTCGATAAATGTTACCGGCAAGACACCATTGTATTCATCAGCGCCAATATCAATCGTGTCATCTTCAATGCGCATGTCACCGTAACCATCGACCTCATCCATAGCGATGGAGGTATTGGGGTCTCCGGCATTGATGGCTGGGGAAGTATTATTGGCCAGATGAAAGCTGACTCCTCCCATAATACTTTGCAGCACCGGATTGGCATAAAATGAATTTAGATCCTGCGTCTGCGCTGCCTGGTAATCGGTAATGGTATCGTAGCTTTCCGTAAAATATTCAAAATGTGCGCCGGAATTACCAGTAGAGTAGTAGATATTGTGATGCAGCGACAAATTAACCGTACCCTGGTTTGCTGCAGCAAAAAGCATCAATGAGCTGCCATTGGTTTTCAAAAAGATATTATTAAATATCTCGGTGTCTTCAACGTAAGAAATAAAGATTTGGCCCGTCTGCCCGCCAATACCACCCGGTGTAGCATCGTTTGACAGACAAGTGTTGTTTCTAATCGTTGTGCTGGTCACTTTTCCCGAGTTGGCAGGATAATCGTAGCCACCCACTGCAATGGCAGCATCCGCATTGTTGTAAATAAAATTGTTTTTTACGACATTTCCGGAAGCTATTGCAATGGGGTTTTCAGCACCTACTTCTATACCCCACTGACCGCCAACTACCAGGTTCCTCTCCACGGTAATATTGGCGGCTCCATCAATATATATCCCGGCGGCTGTCGCATAAGGAGAGAGGCAATTTTGTACATCATTGCCTCTAATTATTCCATTTCTTGCCTGGTCATTGGCGCTGGCTACGCCTTCTCCACCAATCACATCAATGCCAATGTTTGTGATGTTTGAAACCTCATTATTGGTTATTTCAAATCCATCCACGTTCCCATTTACTGCCAGACCCTCGCTATATCCAGGATCGCAGTCATGGATATTATTGCCGGTGATGATCAGGCCGGTGATTGCATTATCTCCGTCTGATCCATAGACTATAATGGGTTGGGCATTACTGTCCGGTGTAGCCACCGAAGAACCATTTGATGTGTAATTAATCTGACTTACTTCATTATTGCTTATTGTGATACCCTGACAATTTCCTCCAACGAGAATCCCCTGAGCATCAATGCCAATGTTGTTAGTAATATGCAATCCATTGACAACGATGTAACTTTGATCAAAAATTTCAACTAAAGCATCACTACTGGCAGCTGACGTACCGGTACCATCAATTATGGCTACCTCGCCACTCACATTAGTCAGTACAATTGGTGCGCCATCGACGCCGGATTGATTAAATGCAATTCGTTCGTTATAAGTTCCTCCCATCACTGCCACCGTATCTCCAGCAGTTGTCTGATCTAATGCAAATTGGATAGTTCCCCAGGGATCTTCCTGCGTTCCGGCATTCAGATCGTCTCCTGTAGTTGCGACGTAATATGTAGTAGCTTTCAACCCAAGAGAGAGAATGAAAAAAGCAATTAGTGCCAGGCTTTTATTAATTTGCATCGATCCGGATTTTGTGACAATAGGTAAATATAAATTATTTTCATAATATGTTCTTGCTTTGATAAGAATTTAACAATTCAACTTTTTTTACATATTTACATAATTCAAAAAAGAATAAGATTCGCCGGGGGTCAAATAACCGGCCATTCTTAAGTACAAAGTCTTGATGCGATAAACCTTCAGAAAAGATGAAAATAATTTCGTGGAATGTAAACGGATTACGTGCTGCCGTAAAGAAAGATTTCGTAAAAAATATGCTGGCAGCCGATCCGGATATAATTTGCCTGCAGGAAACGAAAGCCCAGGTAGAAGAGGTGGAAGAAGCGTTAAAATCACTAGATGGTTATCATATCTATGCTAACTCTGCCGATAAAAAAGGCTATTCCAGTACAGCTATTCTCTGCAAAGAAGAGCCGGTAAAAATCACACCGGATATGCAAATGCCTGAACATGATAATGAGGGTCGCATATTAACCGCCACATTTAAAGACTATCATTTAGTCACAGCATATGTTCCCAATGCAGGCCGCGGTTTAGTTCGCTTAGAATACCGCAAAAAATGGGATGTAGATTTACTGAAATTCCTGAAAAAACTTGAATCCGATAAGCCGGTGATTTTATGCGGTGATTTAAATGTAGCCCAC